>NZ_JBEZGJ010000056.1:0-37843 GCF_040649965.1 Micromonospora sp. NPDC048843 | reverse complement strand
AGATCCACACCACCCGACGACACCGCCACCGCACCCGGCGACACCGCCACCCGCGCCGCAAACAACTCCGGCAAGCTACGAAAATCCAACGGCCGAACCGGGCCCGAGCCGTCCACCCCGGACACCAGCCGCAGTCGCCCGACGCGCGTCGACGGGTCGTCCGCCACCTGCGACAGCACCCGCAGCAGCCGGCGCGCGGTCTCCTCGGCGAATGCCTGGTCGAACAGGTCGCCCTGGTAGTCAAGCCGGAACGATAGCCCGCGCGGGGACGGCATCGCGACCAGGGCCAGCGGGTAGTGGGTCGCGTCGAGGCTTTGCGAACGGGTGACCCGCAGCCCGCCGGCGTCCGCAGCCGCGGACAGCGCGTCGGTGTCGATGGGGTAGTTCTCGAAGACCATCTTGGTGTCGAACAGGTCCCCCACGCCGACCTGCTGCTGAATCTCGGCGAGGCCGAGGTACTGGTGCGGCAGTAGCGCGTTCTGCTCACGTTGGATCCGCGCAAGCAGGTCGGTCAGCGTCTCCTCGGGACGCAACCGGAGCCGTAGCGGCAGTGTGTTGATGAACAGGCCGACCATCGACTCGACCCCGGGCAGCTCCGCCGGACGGCCGGAGACGGTCACGCCGAACGTCACGTCGGACTGTCCGGTGGTCTTCGCCAGGGTGAGCGCCCACGCGGCCTGCACCACGGTGTTGAGCGTGACCCCGGCCGCCTGGACCCGGTCCTCCAGCGCGGTCGCCATGCCGTCGGGCAGCTCGAAGTGGATCCGCTCGGGCAGGCCCGGCACCCGGTCGGCCGGCAGCGATCCGGCAACCCGGGTCGGCTGGGCCAGCCCGCCCAGCGCGGTCCGCCAGGCGGCCTTCGCCGCCTCCCGGTCCTGTCCGGCGAGCCAGGTCAGGTAGTCGCGGTACGGCTGGACCGCGGGCAGTCCGGCGGCATCGCCCGAAGTGGTGTAGAGGGTCATCAGCTCGCGTACGAGGATCGGCAGCGACCAGCCGTCAAAGAGCGCGTGGTGGATGGCGATTAGGAAGCGGTGCCGCCGCTTGGCCAGGCGCAGCAGCATGAACCGGATCAGCGGCGGGCGTCCCAGGTCGAACCGGCGCTCCCGGTCGGCAGCGACCAGCCGGTCGGCCTCGGCCTCGATCCGGTTGCCGGGCGTGCCGGTGAGGTCGACCTCGCGGAAATCCAGCGGCACCTCGCGGGCCACCAGCTGGACCCACTCGCCGCTGCGCCGCTGTCGGAAGCCCACCCGCAGGTTCCCGTGCCGGCGCACCAGCGCCGCAGCGGCCTCGCGCAGGGCCTCCGGGTCCAGCTCGCCGTCCAGGTCAAACACCAGTTGGACGGTGTAGATGTCGGCGCCGCCCTCGTCATACACGCTGTGGAAGACGAGGCCCTCCTGCAACGGCGACAGCGGCAGGATGTCCTCAACAACTCGCGACGGTCCGGTCTTCACAGCGCCCCCAACTCCGTGCTCAGTTCTTCCTCGAATTCGTCGATCTCGACCTGGGTGATCGAAGCCACGGCCACGTCGGCGGCGGCCAGCCCAGCCGGTTCCGGCCGGCGGGCCCGGTCGACCAGGCGGTGCAGGGCGGCGAACCACGCGCCGGCCAGCGCGGCCACGCTCGGCTCACTCAGCAGGCCGCCGGCGTAGGTCCAGGAGGCAACCAGGTGCGGCCCGTCCGGTCCGTCGTCGGTCAGCACGTTCAGTTCGAGCACGTGGGCCAGCGGCGCGGCCGGGTTCTCCACCGGCTCGTCGCCGGCCCGGCCCGGCAGCACCGACCAGTCGCCGGCGCCCGCCTCGGCGGTGGTGAACCGGCCGAGGTAGTTGAAGCCGATCTCGGGCGCGGCCGGGCCGGCCACCAGCGGCGCGGTTCGCGGGTTCAAGTGGCGCAGCAGCCCGTAGGTCAGGCCACCGTGCGGCATTCGCCGCAGTTGCTCGCGGATCTCCCGCACGGTCACCGCCGGGTCGGCGGTGGCGCCGCCGGGTGCGGGCAGGCGGACCGGGCGCAGGCTGGTGAGCCAGCCGACCGTACGGCTCAGGTCCGCCCCGTGCAGCAGCCGTTCCTCCCGGCCGTGTCCCTCGATGTCGACCAGCCGGTCGCCGCCGGGCCGGTGCTCGGCGCGGGACCAGTCGTCCAGCGCGATCGCCAGCGCCGCCAGCAGCACCTCGCCGGTCTCCGCGCGCAGCCCGGCCGGCACTTCGGTGAGCAGCGCGGCGGTCGTCTCCGTGGGGAGCGTCCGAGTGATCCGGCGGCCGGTGGCGACGGTGTCGGCGGCCGGGTCGAGCGGGCGGTCGGCCAGCCGGGGGCCGGGCCGGCCGACGATCTGCCGCCACCCGTCGGCCGCGGCCTCGACTGGCGGGGTCGTCGCGAGTTCCTCCAGGTGCCGGGTCCAGCGGCGCAGCGACGTGCCGGCCGGCGCGAGTCGCGGCGTACCGCCCGAGGCGACGGCCCGCCACGCCTCGGCCAGGTCGGGCGCGAGGATGCGCCAGGAGACGCCGTCAACGGCGAAGTGGTGGGCTGCGAGCAGCAGTTCCCCCACCGTCCCGGGCCCGGCGTCGAACCAGATGACCTGCAGTACGGTTCCGTCATCCGGGGACAGCCGATCGATCGCCGCCTCCGTCTCGGCGCGGACGACCGCGGACCGATCCACGACAGCGTTCACGTCGACCCGGCGTACCACCGCGCGGGCGGACACCGCCCCGGCCGGAGGCACCTCCGCGGTGTCCTCACCGACCCGCAGGCGCAGCGCGCCATGCCGGTCCAGCACCGCCTGCACCGCCGCGACCAGGTGGTCCTCGTCGAGGTCGGCCGGCACGGACAGGGTCACCGACTGGTGGAAGCGGCGCGCGCAGCCGCCGCGTCCGGTGTACCAGCGCAGGATCGGCCACAGCGACAGCTCCCCGACGGCCTCCGAGGGGTCCTCGTCCGGTGCCTGCCCTGCCACGTCCGCGACCGCGGCCAACGCCCGCACGGTCCGGTGTTCGAAGACGTCGCCGGTGCCGATCGTCAGGCCGGCCCGGCGGGCACGGCTGACCAGTTGGAGGGCGACGATGCTGTCGCCGCCGAGCGCGAAGAAGTCGTCCTCCGCTCCTACCCCGGGTCGGTGCAGCAGATCGGCGACGATGCCGCCGAGCAGTTCCTCGGCGGCAGTGGCGAGCGGTTCCCCATCCCCGGCGACCGCCTCGGCCGGTTCTGGCAGCGCCGATCGGTCCAGCTTGCCGTTGGTGGTCAGCGGCAGCGCGTCCAGCACGACGATCGCGGCGGGCACCATGTAGTCGGGCAGGCGCGACCCGAGGCGCGCGCGCAGGGCTGCGGTGTCCACCTCGGGAACGGCCGGAACGACGTAGCCGACCAGCCGCTTCTCGCCGGGTCGGTCCTCGCGGATCACCGTCGCGGCACGGGCCACGGCCGGCTCGTCGATCAGCGCGGCGTCGATCTCGCCGAGTTCGATCCGCAGGCCGCGCAGCTTGACCTGATCGTCGGCTCGGCCGGCGAACTCCAACCGGCCGTCGCCGTTCCACCGGGCGAGGTCGCCGGTGCGGTACATCCGCCGGCCGGACGCATCCGTCGGGCAGGGGACGAACCGTTCCGCGGTGAGGCCGGGACGCGCCCAGTACCCACGGGCCACTCCGGCGCCCGCGATGTAGATCTCGCCCACCACGCCCGGCGGGACGGGATGCAGCCGCTCATCGAGGACGAGGACGGTCATGTCGTCGATCGGCCGGCCGATCGGGATCACCGCCGGCAGGTCGTCCCGCCGGTCGGCGGTGACCAGGTGCCGGGTGGCGAAGACGGTGGTCTCGGTCGGCCCGTACCCGTTGACGACCGTGATGCCCGGGGCACCCGCCAGCATCTGCCGCACCGCGCCGGGCTCGACCACGTCACCGCCGGTCCACACCTGCCGGACCCCGGCGAAGGCTCCGGCGTGCTCACCGGCCAGGATCGCGAACAGGCCCGCGGTCAGCCACAGCGCGGTGACACCGCCCTCGGCGACGAGCCCGGCGATGTCGTCGGCCGACAGCCGCCCGGGCGGGGCGACCACCACCTCACCGCCGTTCAGCCAGGCCATCCAGAGTTCCAACGTGAACGCATCCCACGCGTGCGGCGAGTGCAGCAGCACCCGGTCGACCACGCCCTCCCGCCACCACCGGTCCCGGGCGAGCGCGACAATGTCGGCGTGCGAGGCGGCGACGCCCTTCGGCTCGCCGGCCGAGCCGGACGTGAACATGACGCAGGCGACCTGTCCGGGCAGCACCCGGACGCCGGGGTCGCTCGGGTCGCCGCGGTTCAACAGGTCCTCGTCGAGCACCAGGACCCGGGCGGCCCCGGCGATCCGCTCGGCGCGCTCGCGTAGGCCCGGGTCGGTGAGCAGGACGGGCGCTTCGGTCTCCGCGACGATCCACCGCAGACGCTCGTCCGGGTAGGTCTCGCTCAGCGGCACGTAGGCGCCGCCTGCGGTGGTGACCGCGAGCGCGGCGACCGGGAGATCGCCGGTGCGGCCGGTCAGCATCACGACCCGGGTCTCCGGCCGCACCCCGGCGTCGATCAGGTGATGGGCGAGGCGGTTGGCCCGGGCCCGCACCTCGCCGTACTCGCGGGTGACGCCCTGATGCCGCAGCGCTGGGCGGCCCGGGGCACGGTCGGCGTGCTCCGCGAAGAGCGCGGGCAGCGTGCCGGTGAGCGCGGAGCGTACGGCGCCGGTGCCATACTCGCGCAGCGCCTCGTGCTCGTCCGGGGTCAGCACGTCGAGGTCGCCGATGCGCTGCTTCGGGTCGGCGGCGATCGCACGCAGCACCTGTTCGCCGCGCTCGATCAGCCGCAGCGCGCTTCCCGGCTCGAACAGATCGGCGTTGTAGGTGAGCACGCCGCGCAGTTGGGTGCCACCCGCGCCGTCCGGCGTCTCCTCGTAGACGAAAGCGAGGTCGAACTTGGCGTCGCCGAGTTCGACCTCCTTGTCCGCGGCGCGCAGCCCGGGCAGCCCGGACATCGCCTCGGTCGCGGACTGCCCGCCGGCGTTCTGGAAGGTGACCAGCACCTGGAACAGCGGGTGCCGGGCGAGCGTACGAGCCGGGCTGAGTTCGTCCACCAGCCGGTCGAACGGCAGATCCTGATGGGCGTACGCGGACAGGTCGCCTTCCCGCACCCGCGCGAGCAGCTCGGTGAAGCGCGGGTTCCCGGCAAGGTCGGTGCGCAGCACCAGCGTGTTGACGAAGAAGCCGACCAGATCGTCGAGGGCGGCGTCGGTCCGGCCCGCGACCACCGTGCCGAGCGGAATGTCGGTGCCGGCCCCGAGCCGGCTGAGCAGCACCGCGAGCGCGGCCCGCACGACCATGAACGGGGTGGCCTTCAGGGCGCGGGCGACCTCCCCCAGGCCGGCGTAGAGGTCGGTGGGGACCGTGAACCCGATGCTGCCGGCGGCGCCGGTGAGCTGGGCCGGGCGGCGGCGGTCGGCGGGCAGCAACAGCTCGTCGGGGATCCCCGCGAGGGTTTCCCGCCAGTAGGCGAGTTGCGTCACGTACCGGCTGTTCGGGTCGTCCGGGTCACCGAGCAGCTCGCGCTGCCAGCGGGTGTAGTCGGCGTACTGCACCGGCAGGGGTTTCCACCCGGGCGCGGTGCCGGCGCAGCGGGCGGTGTGCGCCTCGGACAGGTCCCGAGCCAGCGGGGTCAACGACCAGCCGTCCGCGGCGACGTGGTGGATCACGACCAGCAGGACGTGATCGTCGGCAGCGAGGCGATAGAGCACGGCCCGCAGCACCGGCCCGGTAGCCAGGTCGAACGGCAGCCGCGCGGCCCGCGCCAGCTCCTCGTCGATGCTCTCCGGGGTGGCCTCGGCGATCGTCAACGCCGGGGTGGCCGCCGCCGGGTCGAGCACGACCTGCACCACGCCGCCGTCGTCCTCGCGGAGCACGGTACGCAGGCTTTCGTGCCGGCCGACCACGTCGCCGAGCGCGGCCTGCAGCTCGGACACCCGCAGGTCGCCGTGCAGGCGGACGGCCAGCGGCACATGGTAGCGGCCGGCGCCCGGCATCCGGTCGAGGGCCCAGAGGCGCAGCTGGCTCGCCGAGACCGGGACCCGGTCGGGGCGAGGGCCGGCGACAAGCGTCGGGCGGTCGTTGATCGCGCCGGGAAGGGCCGCGTCCAGCGAACGAACGGTCGGAGCCTCAAACACGGTACGCACCGACAAGTCCGCCCCCAGGTCGGCCCGGATCCGTGCGACGAGCCGGGTGGCCAGCAGCGAGTGTCCGCCGAGCGCGAAGAAGTCGTCGTCGGCGCCGACCTCGGGCACGCCGAGCACCTCGGCGAACAGTTCGGCGAGCCGGCGCTGGCGGGCGGTGGCCGGCGCGGCGCCCATCGTGACGGCGACAGCCGCAGGGGCGGGGAGTGCGCGGTGGTCGAGCTTGCCGTTGCTGGTCAACGGCAACGCGTCCAGCACGACCACCACGGACGGCACCATGTAATCAGGCAGCCGCGAGGCAAGCCCGACCCGCAACCCCACCGGATCGACACCCTCCCCGCTCGGCACTACATAACCGACGATCCGCTTGTCACCAGGCCGATCCTCACGCACCACCACCGCGCAACGCGCAACGGCCGAATGAGCAGCCAGCACCGACTCAACCTCACCGAGCTCAATCCGGAACCCCCGGACCTTGACCTGGTCATCAACCCGACCAAGAAACTCCACCTCCCCATCCCGACGCCAACGCACCAGATCACCCGTCCGATACATCCGCGCACCCAGCGGCCCGTCCGGATCCGCAACAAACCGCTGCGCAGTCAAACCCGACCGGTTCAAATAACCACGAGCCAAGTTACGACCGGCCAGATAAAGCTCACCCCACACACCAGGCGGAACCGGACACAACCTGTCATCAAGCACACGCAACCGGGTATTCCAAATCGGCCGACCAATCGGCACCGGCCCAGACCCCGCATCACGACGACACTCGTGATACGTAACATCAACAGCCGCCTCCGTCGGCCCGTACAAGTTATACAGAGGCACATCCAGCACCCGATGGAACCGATCAACCAAATCGCGAGACAACGCCTCACCACTGACAAACACCCGACTCAGACCACGCCCACCACCATGCACGGCAACATGCTCAACAAACGGATGCAACATCGACGGCACAAAATGAACCGTCGTAACACCCTCCGCATCGATCAGCCGGGCCAGATAATCGGGATCACGATGCCCATCCGGCCGTGCCACAACCAACGTCGCACCAGTAATCAACGGCCAAAAGAACTCCCACACACTCACATCGAAACCAGCCGGAGTCTTCTGCAACACCCGATCATTACCACCCAACCCATACCGCGCCTGCATCCACGCCAACCGATTAACAATCGCACGATGACTGACCTGCACACCCTTGGGCCGCCCAGTCGAACCAGACGTATAAATGACATACGCCGGATGCTGCGAACCGAACCGCGACACCGGAACAGGCACCCGAACCTCATCACCACCACCGAACAACACCCGCGGCGGCCCCCCAACCGGCAACGTCGCACCAACCTCCACAGTGGTAAGCACAACGACCGGATCAGCATCGGCCAACATGTCAGCGATCCGCTCCACCGGATACCCAGGATCAACCGGCAAATACGCAGCACCAACCTTCAACGTGGCGACCAACCCCACCACCAGATCGACACCACGCGGCACCACCACCGCAACAATCCGCTCAGGCCCCGCACCCCGAGCCGCCAACCACCCCGCCACCCGATCCGCAGCCGCATCCAACTCCGCATACGTAAGCCGGACACCCTCGAAAACCAAAGCAACAGCATCCGGCGTACGCGCCACCTGCTCAGCCAACAAAACAGACAACGTCGTGTCCCCGACCACACGATCCGTCGCATTCCAAACATGCCGCAACCCATGCCACTCAACCGGAACGAGCACGTCGAAGCGGGACACCGGCCGGCGCGGGTCCTGCACCGCGGTCTCCAGCACCTGCAGCAGCCGGTCAGCGAGGCGTTGCGCGGTCTGCGGGTCGAAAAGATCGGTGCGGTAGATGAGGCGGCCGTCGAGACCCAGTGCGCTGGCCCCCGGACCGGTCCGCTCCGACACATCCACCAGCAGGTCGAACTTCGCCGCGGCCGTGGGTACGGGCTGCGGGGTCACCTTGAGGCCGGGCAGCGCGGCCACCAGGTCACCGGCGTTTTGGCCCGCGGCGCCGTCGATGTTCAGCGCCACCTGGAAGAGGGGGTGGCGGCCGAGCGAGCGGGCCGGGTTGAGCACCTCGACCAGCCGCTCGAACGGCACATCCTGGTGGGCGTACGCGGCCAGGTTGGTGTGCCTGACCCGGCCGAGCAGCTCGCGGAAGGCCGGATCGCCACTGAGGTCGGTGCGCAGCACCAGCGTGTTCACCAGCACCCCGACAACGTTCTCGAGGGCGGCATCGGCGCGGTGCGCGACCGGGGTGCCGATCGGGATGTCGGTGCCGGCACCGAGCCGGTGCAGCAGCGTGGCGACCGCGGCCTGCAGCACCATGAACAGCGTGGTCTGGTGGTCGCGAGCCAGCCGTACCAGGCCGGCGTGCAGCGTGGGCGGGACGGTGAACGGGACGGTGCCGCCGCGTGGCACGCCGGTGGTCCGGCGAGGCCCGTCGGTGGGCAGTGCCAGTTCCTCGGGCAGCCCGCTCAGCCGCTCCCGCCAGTAGGCCAGGTCGCGGTGGGCGCGGCTGCCCGGATCCTGCTCGTCGCCGAGTTCGTCGCGCTGCCAGAGGGTGAAGTCGGCGTACTGCACCGGCAGCGGCGCCCAGCCAGGGGTTTCGCCGTCCAGGCGCGCGGCGTACGCGGTGGCCAGGTCGGCGGCGAGCGGCGGCAGCGAGGCGGCATCGCCTGCCACGTGGTGCAGCACCAGCAACAGGACGTGGACGTCGTCGGCGAGCCGGTAGAGCCGGGCCCGCAGCGGCGACCGGCTCGCCAGGTCGAAGGGCTCCTCGCTGTCGGCGGTCATCCGGGCGGCGAGGTCCGGCTCGTCGACCCGGACGACCGGCAGGACCGGCCGGGCCGCCTCCGGGTCGAGGACGATCTGGTACGGACCCTCGTCGTCCTCCGCGAAGACGGTGCGCAGCGACTCGTGACGGTCGGCCACGTCGCCGAGCGCGGCCCGCAGCGCGCCGACGTCCAGCCGTCCGGTCAGGCGCAGCGCGGCCAGCATGTGGTAGCTGGGATCGGTGGCGTCCAGCCGGTGAAGGAACCAGAGACGCCGCTGCGCGGGCGCGGCCGGTACCCGGGCGGGCCGGTTCGCCGCGGACGGGACCGGCCGGGCCGCCGCGGCGTGCCCGATCGCCGCGGCCAGCCCGGCGACGGTCGGGGTGTCGAAGACCTGCCGCACCGGCACGTCAGCGGCGAACGCGCTCCGGACCCGCCCGATCAGCCGGGTGGCGAGCAGCGAGTGGCCGCCCAGGTCGAAGAACGGGTCGTCGATGCTCACCTCGGGCAATCCGAGCGTCTCCGCGAAGATTCCGCAGAGTAGTTCCTCCTGCAGGGTGCGCGGCGCCCGGCCGGCCCCCCGCGCGACCGTGCCGGGGGCGGGCAATGCGGCGGTGTCGAGCTTGCCGTTCGGGGTGACCGGCAGGTCCGGCAGTACTACGAGCGCACCGGGAACGAGATGGGTGGGCAGGGTCGCGGCGAGCCGGGCGCGCAGGGCGGCGGGGTCCGGTTCGGACTCCGGGCGGTCGCGCACGACGTAGCCGACCAGCGTGCGCTCGCCCGGCTGGTCCTCGCGGACGACCACGGCGGCACGGCCGACGCCGGGCTCGCGAAGCAGCGCGGACTCGATCTCGCCGGGCTCGATCCGGAATCCGCGCAGCTTGATCTGGTGGTCGGCGCGGCCGAGGAACTCCAGGGAACCGTCGTCGCGGCGGCGGACCAGGTCGCCGGTGCGGTACATCCGCTCCCCTGGCGCTCCGAACGGGCAGGCCACGAAGCGTTGGGCCGCCAGGGCGGGCCGGCCGAGGTAGCCGCGGGCCAGGCTGGCGCCGGCGACGTGGAGTTCGCCGGGCGCGCCGGGCGGCACCGGCAGCAGGTTGGCGTCGAGCACGTACACCCGGGTGTTGCGGATCGGGCGGCCGATCGGCGGAAGCTCGGCGCCGGCGAGCGGGTCGCTCATCGTGACGCAGACCGTCGACTCGGTCGGCCCGTATGCGTTGATCATCCGGCGGCCGGCGGACCAGCGCTCCACCAGCTCTGGCGGGCATGCCTCGCCGGCCACCACCAGGCTGGTCACGGTCGGCAGCGCGGTGGGGTCGAGCACGGCGAGCGCGGACGGCGGCAGCGTCACGTGGCTGATCCGCTGCCGGGCGAGCAGACCCGCTAGCGGCTCGCCGGGGTGCATGTCCTCGGGGTCGGCGAAGACCGCCGTCGCGCCGCACAACAGCGCCATGCACAGCTCGGAGACCGCCGCGTCGAAGCTCGGCGAGGCGAACTGGAGCACCCGGCTTTCGGCGTCGACGGCGAACCGGTCGATCTGCCCGGCCGCGAGGCTGGCGATGCCGCGGTGGGTGACCACGACGCCCTTCGGCCGACCGGTCGACCCGGAGGTGTAGATGACGTACGCCGCCTGGTCGAGCCGCAGCGGCACGCTGGCCGGGCCGGACGGTTGCGCGGCGAGCGCCGCCCGGGTCTGCGCCGCGTTCAGGGCCAGCACCTCGGCCGGGCCGGACGGCACCGAGCCGGCCAGCTCGGTGGTGGTCAGCACCAGCTTCGGCGCGGCGTCGTTGAGCAGGTACGCGATCCGCTCCGCGGGATAGTTCAGGTCGACCGGCACGTACGCGGCGCCGGCCTTGAGCACACCGAGCACGGCGACCGCGAAGTCCGGCGAGCGGGGCAGCGCCAGCGCGATCCGGTCCTCGCGGCGGACGCCCCGGGCAGCCAGCAGCCGGGCCAGCCGGTCGGCGCGGGCGTTCAGCTCCGCGTAGGTGGCCTCGTCGCGCGGTCCGGTCACCGCGATCCGGTCCGGAGTGCGGGCGGCCTGCCGTTCGAACAGCTCCGGCCAGGTGACCGCGGTCGGTTGGGATGCGGTGTCGTTGTCCCGCACCAGGACCAGGTCCCGCTCGGCCGGGGTGAGCAGATCGAGCCGCCCGGCCGGGGTCCGCGGTTCGCGCGGGACCGCGCGAAGCACCGTCAGCAGCTGATCGGCGACCCGGCGGGCGGTGCCGTCCCCGACCAGGGCGGGCCGGTGGTCCAGGCGGAACCGTAGCTCGTCGCCGGGCATCGCCATCAGCCCGAGCGCGTAGTGGGTAGCGTCCCGGACGGTCACGCCGGTGATCCGCAGACCATGGGTGACCGTACGGCCGGTGACCGAGTCGAACGGGTAGTTCTCGAACACCGTCGACGTGTCGAACAGTTCGCCCAGGCCGTGGTCGTGCTGGATCTCGGCGAGTGAGGCGTGCTGGTGCGGCAGCAGCCGGGCCTGCTCGGCCTGCAGCCGGGTGAACAGGTCGGCGAGCGGCTCCGCCGGGCGCACGGTGACCCGTAACGGCACGGTGTTCACGAACATGCCGGCCATCCGCTGGATGCCGGGCACCTCGGCGGGCCGGCCGGCCACGGTGACGCCGGTGACCACGTCGGCGGTGCCGAGCAGGCGGCCGAGGACCACCGCCCAGGCGCCCTGGACGACGGTGTTCAGCGTTAGCCCGTGGCCGCGCGCCCACCGGGTGAGCACGGCGGTGTCCGCGGCGTCGAGGCCGAACGTACGGCTGACCGGCGGGTCCCCGGCCGCGGTCACGGCGCCCGGAGCCACCCGGGCCGGCTCGGTGAGCCCGGTGAGCGTCTCGCGCCAGGCGGTCCGGGCCGCCGCCGCGTCCTGCTGGACGAGCCAGGCGTGGTAGTCGCGCAGCGGCGGAACCGCCGCGGTGTCCGCTCCGGTGGCGTACGCCGCGCACAGGTCTTCCAGCAGCACCGGCAGCGACCAGCCGTCCAGCAGAATGTGGTGGTTGGTCAGCGCCAGCCGCTGCCGGCCGGGCCCGAGCCGCAGCAGCAGGAACCGCAGCAGTGGCGGGGTGGCGAGGTCGAACCGGCGGCGCAGGTCCTCCTCAAGCAGCCGGCCGGCCTCGTCGCGCTGCTTCTCCGGGGCCAGTCCGCTCAGGTCATGCTCGGCCCAGGGCAGCGCCGCGTCGCGCCGGATCACCTGGGCGGCCCGGCTCAACGACTCGTACCGGAACGTCGCGCGCAGCGCCGGGCGACGGGCCAGGATCTGCTCGGCGGCTGCCCGCAGCCGTCCCGCGTCGAGCACGCCGTCCAGGTCGAGCACGGTCTGCACGTGGTAGACGTCCGGCGTGTCGGCGTCGTACGCGTGGTGGAAGAGCAGTCCCTCCTGCAACGGGGACAGCGGCAGGATGTCTTCGATCGAGCGGCTCACCGAAACTCCAATTCGGCCTCGAGCAGGTCGATGTCCTGCTGGTTGAGACGGGACAGTGCGACGTCGGACGGGGCGAGTCCGCCGGCGTTGGCGCCGCGTGCGTGATGGGCCAGCCCGCGCAGATGGGCGAACCACCGGTCGGCGAGCCGGGCGATCTCGGCCGCGCCGGTGATCCGGCTCGCCCAGGTGAACCGGGCCACCAGTTCCGGCCCCGCTGCCCCGGCCACGGTGACGGCGTTGACCTCAACCAGGTGGGCGAGCGGCTGGTCAGCACCGGCCGGCTCGGTGACGTCCGGTCCCTCGGGCAGCGCGGCCCAGTCGTCGTCGCGGGCCGCGAACCGGCCGAGGTAGTTGAACCCGATCGCCGGTTCCGGCCAGTCCTCGAACGTGCCGGCGGTGTCCGAGTTCAGGTAGCGCAGCAGCCCATAGCCGATGCCGCCGTCCGGCACCGCGCGCAACTGCTCCTTGATCTGCTTGACCAGGTGGCCGGCCCCGACGGTGCCGGCCACCGCGCCCGGGTCGATCCGCCGCAGGTCGAGCCGCACCGGGTACTGGCTGGTGAACCACCCGACGGTGCGGGACAGGTCGGCGCCGGGGCGCAGGTGGTCGGCGCGACCGTGCCCCTCGACCGCGAGCACCACCTCGTCGCGCGGTGTGTCGTCGAGTTCGGACAGCCACTGGACCAGGGCCGGGGCGAGCCCGGCGAGCAGCACCTCGTCAACGCCGGCCTGGTAGGTGGCGGCGGCGCCGAGCAGCGCCTCGGTCGTCGCCGGGTCGAGGCGTACGATGCTGCGGCCGGCGGTGCCCGCGGTGTCGGCTGCCGGGTCGAGCCGCCGCCAGGCGGGCCGCGGCTCCGCCGCGAGCGTCTGCCGCCACCAGGACAGGTGCCCGGTGTGCCGAGCGGAGCGGGCCTCGCCGGTCAGCCAGTACGCCCAGTCCCGCAGCCCGGTGCCGGTCGGCTGCAGGTTCGGCTCCCGCTCCTCGGCCACCGCGGTCCACGCCTCGGCCAGGTCGGGCAGCAGGATCCGCCAGGAGACGCCGTCGACGACCAGGTGGTGGGCGATGACCAGCAGTCGGCCCTCGGCCGGCCCGGGGTCGAACCAGACCAGTTCGAGCATCCTGCCGGCGTCCGGGTCCAGGCGGTTCCGGGCGGCCGCTGCCTCGGCCCGGACGATCGCGTCGAGCCGGTCCGGGTCGGCCCCGGCGGTGTCGGCTCGGCGGACCAGGCTCTCGGCGCGGACCAGTCCGGCGGCCCGGATCTCCAGCCGGCCGGAGTCGGCGGTGGAACGCCGCAGGCGCAGGGCGTCATGGTGGTCGAGGACCGCCTGCACCGCGGCCACCAGCCGGTCGGTGCCGAGGCCGGCCGGTACCCGCAGCAGCATCGCCTGGTGGAACCCGGCGTCGCCGCCGAGCCTGGCGTAGCGCCGCATCAGCGGCAGCCCGGGCAGCTCACCCTCGGCGGCCACGGCCGCGGCGGCGGTCGCCGGGGTCAGCGCGGTGGCCACCCCGGCCAGCGCGGCGACCGTGCGGTGCTCGAACACGTCGCGGGCGGTGAGCAGCAGGCCGGCCCGGCGGGCCCGGGCGACCAGTTCGAGCGCGAGAATGCTGTCGCCGCCCAGGTCGAAGAAGCCGTCGTCGGCGCCGACCCGGGGCAGTCCGAGCACCTCGACGAACAGCTCGGCCATCCGGGTCTCGGCGGGGCCGTGCGCGACCCGTCCTGCGCCGGCCGGTTCGGTGCTGGGCACGGGGAGTGCGCGGTGGTCGAGCTTGCCGTTGCTGGTCAACGGCAACGCGTCCAGCACGACCACCACGGACGGCACCATGTAATCAGGCAGCCGCGAGGCAAGCCCGACCCGCAACCCCACCGGATCGACACCCTCCCCGCTCGGCACTACATAACCGACGATCCGCTTGTCACCAGGCCGATCCTCACGCACCACCACCGCGCAACGCGCAACGGCCGAATGAGCAGCCAGCACCGACTCAACCTCACCGAGCTCAATCCGGAACCCCCGGACCTTGACCTGGTCATCAACCCGACCAAGAAACTCCACCTCCCCATCCCGACGCCAACGCACCAGATCACCCGTCCGATACATCCGCGCACCCAGCGGCCCGTCCGGATCCGCAACAAACCGCTGCGCAGTCAAACCCGACCGGTTCAAATAACCACGAGCCAAGTTACGACCGGCCAGATAAAGCTCACCCCACACACCAGGCGGAACCGGACACAACCTGTCATCAAGCACACGCAACCGGGTATTCCAAATCGGCCGACCAATCGGCACCGGCCCAGACCCCGCATCACGACGACACTCGTGATACGTAACATCAACAGCCGCCTCCGTCGGCCCGTACAAGTTATACAGAGGCACATCCAGCACCCGATGGAACCGATCAACCAAATCGCGAGACAACGCCTCACCACTGACAAACACCCGACTCAGACCACGCCCACCACCATGCACGGCAACATGCTCAACAAACGGATGCAACATCGACGGCACAAAATGAACCGTCGTAACACCCTCCGCATCGATCAGCCGGGCCAGATAATCGGGATCACGATGCCCATCCGGCCGTGCCACAACCAACGTCGCACCAGTAATCAACGGCCAAAAGAACTCCCACACACTCACATCGAAACCAGCCGGAGTCTTCTGCAACACCCGATCATTACCACCCAACCCATACCGCGCCTGCATCCACGCCAACCGATTAACAATCGCACGATGACTGACCTGCACACCCTTGGGCCGCCCAGTCGAACCAGACGTATAAATGACATACGCCGGATGCTGCGAACCGAACCGCGACACCGGAACAGGCACCCGAACCTCATCACCACCACCGAACAACACCCGCGGCGGCCCCCCAACCGGCAACGTCGCACCAACCTCCACAGTGGTAAGCACAACGACCGGATCAGCATCGGCCAACATGTCAGCGATCCGCTCCACCGGATACCCAGGATCAACCGGCAAATACGCAGCACCAACCTTCAACGTGGCGACCAACCCCACCACCAGATCGACACCACGCGGCACCACCACCGCAACAATCCGCTCAGGCCCCGCACCCCGAGCCGCCAACCACCCCGCCACCCGATCCGCAGCCGCATCCAACTCCGCATACGTAAGCCGGACACCCTCGAAAACCAAAGCAACAGCATCCGGCGTACGCGCCACCTGCTCAGCCAACAAAACAGACAACGTCGTGTCCCCGACCACACGATCCGTCGCATTCCAAACATGCCGCAACCCATGCCACTCGATTGGCGCGAACACGTCGACGGCGCTCAGCGGCCGCTCGGGATCGGCGGCGACCGCGGCCAGCAACCGGCCGAGCCGGTCGGTGAGGTCGCGGGCGGTCGCCTCGTCGAAAAGATCGACGCTGTACTCCAGAGAGCCGGCCAGCCCGGCCGGGGCGCCGTCCGCGCCGTGCTGCTCGCCGAACGTGACCGCGAGGTCGAACTTGGCGTCACCCGGGTCGGCCGGCACCCGGTCGACGGCCAGGCCGGGCAGCTGGGCGACCGCGTCGAACGCAGCCTGGTCGGCGGTGTTGTTGAGGATCAGCATCACCTGGAACAGCGGGTGCCGGGCCAGCGACCGGTTCGGCCGCAGGGCCTCGACCAGCCGCTCGAACGGCAGGTCCGGGTGCGCGTAGGCGCCGAGCGCGGCATCCCGCGCGCGGTCGAGCAGCTCGCCGAAGGCCGGGTCGCCACCGGTGTCCAGGCGCAGCACCAGCGTGTTGACGAAGAACCCGACCAGCTCGTCGAGAGCCTCGTCGGCGCGGCCGGCGACCGGCACGCCGATCGGGATGTCGGTGCCGGCACCAAGCCGGGTCAGCAGCCCAGCGAGCGCGGCGTGCAGGACCATGAACAGCGTGGCCCCGCGACCGGCGGCGACCTCGGCGAGCGCGGCGTGCAGGTCGGCCGGCACGGTGAACTCGACCCGTCCGCCGCGGTGGGTCGGCGCCGCGGGCCGCGGCCGGTCGGTGGCGAGCGTGAGCTCCTCGGGCAGCCCGGCGAGCGTACGCGACCAGTAGTCGAGCTGCCGGGCGGCCACACTCTGCGGGTCCTGCTCGTCGCCGAGGAGGTCGCGCTGCCAGAGCGTGAAGTCGACGTACTGCACCGGCAGCGGCGTCCAGTCCGGGGCCGCACCGGCGCGTCGTCGGGCGTACGCGGTGGTGAGGTCGCGGGCGAGCGGGCCGAACGACCAACCGTCCGCGCAGACGTGGTGCAGCACGATCAGCAGCACGTGCTCGTCCGGTGCCAGGGCCAACAGCGTGCAGCGAATCGGCAGGTCCGCGACCAGGTCGAACGGCTTACGGGCGAGCCGTGCGAGGCGATCGGCCAGCTCGTCCCGAGTGACGCTCAGCCGGTCCAGGAGCGGCGCGACGGCGGGCAGCACGATCTGCTGCGGGGTGGCCCCGTCCGCGCCGAACACCGTCCGGAGGCTCTCGTGCCGCTCGGCCAGGTCGGCCAGCGCCGCTTCCAGCGCGGGCACGTCCAGCTCGCCGGTCAACCGCAGCGCGACCGGCAGGTGATAGGCGGCGCTCGCCCCGTCCACCTGATCGAGGACCCAGAGCCGGCGCTGCGCATGGGACAGCGGGACCCGGGCGGGCCGAGGGACGACCGGGGTGAGCGGCGGCCGGGGGGATCCCCCGGTGCGGGCAGCGTCCAGCAGCGCCGCGACCGCAGCCGACGTACGCGCCTCGAACAGCTCGCGGACCGGCAGGTCCACGCCGGACGCGGCGCGAATCCGGCTGACCAGCCTCGCGGCCAGCAACGAGTGGCCGCCGAGCGCGAAGAAGTCGTCATGCACCCCGACCGTGGGCCGACCGAGCACGTGCGCGAACGCACCCAGGACCAGTTCCTCGGCGGCGGTGCGCGGTCCCCGCCCGGCCGGCGCCGCGGCGTACGCGGGTGCGGGCAGCGCACGCCGGTCGAGCTTGCCGTTCGGGGTGGCGGGCAGCGCGTCGAGGATCACCGCGGCGGCGGGAACCATGTAGGCGGGCAGGGTCCGGGCGGCCCAGTCCCGTACGTCGGCCGGTTCGGGCCGGTGCCCGGCGGCCGGCACGACGTAGGCGACCAGCCGCGCGTCACCGGGTTGATCCTCACGCACGACGACCGAGGCCCGGGCGATCTCCGGGCGGGCGGCGAGAACCGCCTCGATCTCGCCCGGCTCGATCCGGTGCCCGCGCAACTTGACCTGGTGGTCCGCCCGACCGCCGTACTCCAGCGTGCCGTCCGCGGTCCACCGGGCGAGGTCGCCGGTGCGGTACATGCGGGCACCGGACGGGCCGAACGGGCAGGCCACGAACCGCTCGGCGGACAGCGCGGGCTGGCGCAGGTAGCCCCGGGCCAACCCGTGGCCGGCCAGGTACAGCTCGCCGTGGACGCCCGGGGGGACCGGGCGCAGGTCGGCATCGAGAACGTACGCCTGGGTGTTGTCGATCGGGCGGCCGATGCCCGGCACGCCGTCGCCGGCCTGGACCGGTGCCGCGGTTGACCAGACCGTAGTCTCGGTCGGACCGTAGAGGTTGAGGACCGCGGCGGCGCGGCCGGTCAGCGTGGCAGCGAGTTCCGGCGGCAGTGCCTCGCCGCCGACCAACACGCGTACACCGGTCAGGTCCGCCGTGGTGTCGGTGGTCAGCGCGTGCCACAGGCTCGGCGTCGCCTGCATCACGGTGATCTCCTGCCGGGCCAGTTCGGCCGCGAGCGCGGCCGGATCGCGCACCACGTCCCAGTCGGCGACCACCACGGTGGTTCCGGTGACCAGTGGCAGGAACAGCTCAAGAACCGCGATGTCGAAGCCGGCCGTGGTGACGGCGAGCAGCCGGTCGTCCGGTTCGAGCGGGACGAGGTCGGCCATCGCGGTGAGGAAGTTGCCCATCGCGCCCAGCGGCACGACCACGCCCTTGGGCCGGCCGGTCGACCCGGAGGTGTAGATGACGTACGCCGGACGGTTCGTCCAGTCGGCGCGTGCCGGGCGGTCGAAGGTGGGGGCGGGCTCGATCTCCACGCGGTCGAGCAGAAACATCGGGGTGTCGCCGGTGAAAAGCGCGCCAGCGGTGGTGAGCGTGACGACCGGCTCGGTGTCGGCCAGCATCAGCGCGATCCGCTCAGCCGGGTACGACGTGTCCAGCGGCAGGTAGGCCGCACCGGTCTTGAGCACCGCGAGCAGCGCGACGACCAGGTTCTCGTCGCGGGGCAGCGCGACCGCGACGTACGTGTCCGGTCGGGCGCCGTGCTCGGCGAGCTGCCGGGCCAGCCCGTTCGCCCGGGCGTCGAGCTGCGCGTAGGTGAGGCGCCGGCTGCCGTGCACGACCGCGGTCCGGTCCGGGGTGGCGGCCACCCGCTGCTCGAAGCGTCGCACCGGGTCGCCGCCGTCGGGCGTACGCGCGGTGTCGTTCCACCCGGTGAGCATCAGCTCGCGCTCGGCCGGGCCAACAAGGTCGACTCTGGACACCAGCGTCTCCGGCTCGTTGGCGAGCGTGTGCAGCGCGCGGCCCAGCCGCTCGGCCGTCGACCGGGCGGCCGCAGTACCGATCAGTTCGCGCTGGTAGTCGAGCCGGAACCGCAACCGCTCGCCGGGCAGCACGACCAGCGTGAGCGGGTAGTGCGTGGCGTGCCGGGTCTCCGCCGCGCCGATTCGCAGCCCCTCGGCGCCGGCCAGCGCTTCGAGCGCGGCCCGGTCCACCGGGTAGTTCCCGAACAGCACGAGCGTGTCGAACAGCTCGCCGAGCCCGGCCTCCCGCTGGATCTCGGCGAGCCCGAGGCTCTGGTGGTCGAGCAGGGCGGCCTGTTCGTCGCGGATCCGGCCGAGCAGATCGGCGAGCGGCTCGGCGGAGCGCAGTCGGACCCGCGCGGGCACGGTGTTGATGAGCAGGCCGACAATCCGCTCGGCGCCCAGCAGGTCGGCGGGCCGGCCGGCGACGGTCATCCCGAACACCACGTCCCGGCGACCGGTGAGCTGGGCGAGCACAAGCGCCCACGCGGCCTGGACGACGGTGTTGACGGTCACGCCGTGCCGGCGCGCGGTCGCGGCGACCGCGGCCGAGTCGGCGACGGAGAGTTCGAGAACGGTCTCGTCCGGCCGGGCCGGACCGCGGCCGGGTTCGGCGGCCGCTACCCGGGTGGGCTCCTCCAGCCCGGCGAGCACGTCCCGCCACGCCGCGATGGCGGCGTCCCGGTCCTGCGCGGCGAGCCAGGCGAGATGCTCGGCGTGCGAGGGCGCCGGGGCGGCGGTGGCCGGGTCCCCGCCGCGGTGGTACAGCGTCAGCAGGTCGTGTACGAGCACCGGCAGCGACCAGCCGTCGAGCAGGATGTGGTGGGCGGTCAGGACCAGTTGGTGCCGGTCGTCGGCCAGCCGCAGCAGGAGGAAGCGCGCCAAGGCATCGCCGTCGAGGTGGAAGGGGCGGCTGCGCTCCTCGTCGAGGACCGAGCCGACTGGCGCGTCGTCGCCCAGTCCGGCCAGGTTCACCTCCCGCCACGAAACGACACCGGTCGCCGGAACGACCTGGACGGGTCGGCTCAGGCCGGTGTGCCGCAGTACGGCACGCAACCCGGTGTGCCGGGCGGCCAGGGCGTCAGCGGCGGCGCGCAGCGCGGCCGCGTCCAGTTCGCCATGCAGTTCCACGCCGACCTGCACCGTGTAGGGGTCGACGTCGCCTCGGTCGTGGAGGGCGTGGTAGAGCAGCCCTTCCTGCAGCGGCGTGAGCGGCAGCACCTGGACCGCCTGGTCCCCGCCGGTCACCCGCACCAGTTCGGCCTCGGGCAGCGGCGCCGGAACGCGTTCCCGGGCCGGGCCGTCGACGGTTGTCGAGTCGGCACACGCCGCGGCCAACGCCGCCACCGTACGGTGCTCGAAGACGTCCTTCGTGGTCATGTCGAAGCCGGCCCGGCGCGCCCGGTTCGCGAGGTGCAGTGCCGTGACGCTGTCGCCGCCGAGATCGAAGAAGCCGTCGTCGATCCCGACCGGCCCATCTCCGAGTACGTCCGCGAACAACTCGCACAGGCGGGCCTCACGTGCGGTGCGGGCCGGCCGCCCGGAGCCCGCGGCGGCGATGTCGGGTTCGGGCAGCGCCCTGACATCCACCTTCCCGTTGGGGGTCAGGGGCAACCGCGACAGGGTGAGCACCGCGACGGGCACGTACTGCGCGGGTAGCCGGGCGGCGACGAAGGCGGCCAGGTCACCGGCTGTCGGCCGGGCCGGTCCGACGGGCACGACATACGCCACCAGACGAGCGCGGTCGAGATGGTCGCGCCGAGCGGCGACGATGCAGCGCTCGACGTCCGGATGGGCCGCCAGCACCGCCTCGACCTCTCCGGGTTCCACCCGCATACCCCGAATCTTGACCTGATGGTCGGCGCGTCCGACGTACTCGATCCGCCCGTCCGGCCGCCAGCGCACCACGTCGCCCGTGCGGTACATCCGGCCGCCGGCCGGCCCGTACGGGTCGGCCACGAAGCGCTCGGCGGTCAGGCCGGACTGGCCGACGTAGCCGCGGGCCAGCCCGTCGCCGGCGATGTACAGCTCACCGCTGACCCCCGGTGGCACCGGGCGCAGCGCGGCGTCCAGCACCCAGGCACGCGTGTTCCAGATCGGTCGCCCGATGGTGACGACGCCGTCGTCGCAGGAGGCGTACAGGCTGTCGCCGGCAGCCTCCGAGGCTCCGTAGAAGTTGACGAGCCGAGCGTGTGGCAGCGCCTTGGCCAACTTTTCCGGGTACGACGGAGGCAGGGCCTCACCGCCCGCGATCCACAGGGTGCACGATCCCAGTCGCTCCGGCCGTTCGTCCTCCAGCAGCGCCCCGAGCAGGCTGGGCACCAGCGCCATCCGGCCGATCTCGTGTCGCTCGACCAGTTCGACGATCTGCCCATGACGGGCGGCGTCGGCGCCGCCGAAAGAATCGGGCAGGACAATGGTGGCACCGTTCAACAGCGCGCCGATCAGCTCGTTGTTGCTGTCGACGAATGCCAGCGAACCCTTCGCCAGTACCGGCTCGCCGGCCTGGTAGGGGAACTCCTCGGCGTACCAGGCATGCCTGTTCACCAGCGCGGTGTGGGTGCCCAGGACGCCCTTTGGAGCTCCGGTCGAGCCTGAGGTGTAGATCACGTTCGCCACCATGTGCTCGGAGAGCGGCCGCAGCCGGTCGGCGTCGCACAGGTTGTCGCCCCGCTGGCGGCCCACCTCCGTACGGACGTCGGGGTGGTCCAGACGGACCACCGGCACCGCGTCCACGGTCCTTCCGCCGCCGGTGGTGAGCGCGACGATCGGCCGGGCGTCGGCGAGCATGAGGGAGATCCGCTCGGCAGGATGGTCGAGGTCCACGGGCAGGTACGCCGCGCCGGTCTTCAGCACCGCCAGCATGGACACGAGCAGTTCGGGCGAGCGCGGCAGCAGCAGCGCCACGAAACGTTCCGGGCCCACGCCCCGCCCGACCAGATACCGAGCCAGTTCGTTCGCCCGGGCGTTCAGCTCCCCATAGGTGATCGAGCCCATCGCCGAGCTGACCGCCACGGCGTCCGGGGCCTGCCGGACGCGCCGCTCGAACCACTCCGGCACGGTATGGTCGGTGACCCTGCGGCGCGTGTCGTTCCAGCTCCGCAGCACCAGGGAGGTTTCGGCTGGTGAGGTCAGCAGGGTGGCGGCCAGAGGACGGCCGGGCTTGTCCAGAAGCCGTTCGAGGTGTCCGACGAGGCGCTCATGATGGTCGGCCAACCAGGTCGCACCGTGGCCGCCGGAGTCCGCCTCCAACTCCAGCTCGATCTGGTCACCGCGCGGGTCCCCGTAGGCGGTGACGGCCAACTGCCGAACCATCCCCTTGGCCACCTGATGCGACGTGGCGCGACACGGCCCGAACCGCTGCTCCCCGCCGAGGGCGAGGACGTTGACGGTGGCCTCGTACAAGCCGCCCGGCGCGCCCGCGTGACGCAACTCCCGGCGGATCTCCTCGCCTCGGTAGCGCTGGTGGCGCAGCAACGCGCCAATCCGCTCGGTCACCTGGCGCACCAGTTGGGTGAATGTCATCCCCGGCCGTACGGCCAGGCGTAGCGGTAATTCGTTCGACAGCATCGCGGGGGTACGCAGCGCGGCCGGAGTGGACCGTGCCGCGACCGGCACACCGATCACCACGTCCCCGGTGCCGCTGATCCCGTGCAAATAGGCGGCCGTGCCGGCGATGAGCACGGTCGACCATCGGCTGCGCGTCGTTCGCGCCACGCTGCGCAGAGCAGCCAACTGGTGGTCGTTCAGACCGGCGTGACAATGCAGGACCCCGGCCGGATCCGCCCCGCCGGAGCCGGCGATCCGAGTGCCCTCCGGCACGACGGCGAACTCGTCCGACCAGAACCGGCGCTCCCGGTCGTAGAGCGGGGACCCGCGGTACTCCCGGTCCTCGGCGACGACGACGGCCAAGGGCTGCGCCGGCGTCGGGGCCGGCGTGGTCCCGGCGACCAGCGCGGAGTAGACCTCCGCCACCCGGCGCAGGTGCAGCGCCTGCCCGTATCCGTCGAGGACGATGTGGTGGTAGCGGAAGAAGAGCAGGTGCCGCTCCTCGGCCAGCCGCAGCACGGCGTGCTCGGCGACCGGCCCGCCGGTCAGGTCGATGGGTGCCGTGGTGGCCCGACGCAGCCAGTCGTGCGCGGCCTCGGCGGGTTCGGGATCACCGGTCAGGTCCACGATCCGCAACGGCTCGTCCGCGACCGGGCCGACGACCTGCCGTACGCCGGCGTCGTCCTCGATGAAGCGGACCCGCAGCGCCTCCGCGTCCGCCAGGGCACGGTGCACCGCGGACGACAACGCCGTCAGGTCGAGCGGGCCATGGATGTCCTGGTAGGTGCCGCAGTTGTAGAGCGGAAGGTCCGGCCGCAGCGACTGCGCGATCCAGATCTCCTGTTGGGCCGCTGTCAGGGGCAGATGCACCGATGTCAACCCTTCTGCCGGGAGGCGAGGTACATGGTGAGCGTGTCGGCCACCTGCGCCAGCGGTCTCGACTGCGCGAAGCCGTGGTGGGAGCAGTCGACGTCGTGCCGCAGGAGCCGGCCGGACACGTAGGCCTCCCACTGCCGGCTGCGGCGCACGGAGTCCGGGCCGTCGGCTGCGGCGGTGAAGAACAGCAGGTCACCGTCGTAGACGTCGGGCTCGTGCCGCCGGGCCAGCTCGATATGGTGCTCGATCACCTCTGTCACCACGCGCATCGTGGGCTCGTCCAGGCCGGCCAGTGCGCTGTCCTGCTCGCGAAGCACGGTGAGCACCGACTCCCGGTTGAGCCGTGTCCCCGCGGCCTGGCCGCCCAGCCCGGCCAGTTCCAGCAGTGCGCGGAGCATCTCCTGCTCGCTCGATCGGCCCTGCGGCCGCTCCTCCGACACCGCGGCGTCGAGGAGCGCCAGGACGGACACCTGCTCCCCCGCGCCCTGGAGCAGGGTCGCAATGGCCTGAGCCACCATGCCGCCGAACGACCATCCGAGGAGCCGGTACGGGCCGTGCGGCTGCACCGCGCGGATCTCGGCGAGGTAGTCCTCCGCCATCGCAACCACCGACTTCGGCCGGTCCTCCGGGTCGGTGAACCGGCGACTCTGGAGCCCGTGGACCGGCACCGGGCCCAGGTACCGGAGCAGAGGCGCGTAGCTCCAGCTCAGGCCCCCGACGGGATGGACGCAGAACAGTGGCGTGCCGGTCCCGCCGCGGCGCAGGGGTAGCAGGACGTCGAAGGCGGTGCCGGCGGCGACGTCGGCGCCGGTGGAGTCGAGCCGCGCCAGCAACCCGGCCGGGGTGGGCGCGTCGAACAAGGCATTGCCGGACACGTCGGCCCCGAAGGCCCGGCTCGCCCGCTGGGCCAACCGCATGGCCAGCAGCGAGTGTCCGCCGAGTTCGAAGAAGTTGTCGTCGGGACCGACCTGGGAGAGCCCGAGAACCTCGGCGAAGATCCCACACAGCACCTCCTCGCGCGGCCCGGTCGGCGGCCTGCCCCGCCGGTGCGTGGTCAGGTCCGGCGCCGGCAGCTTCGCCCGGTCCAGCTTCCCGTTGGGAGTCAGCGGGAACTGCTGGAGCGGCACGATCGCCGACGGCACCATCTGCTCGGGCAGCCACTGCCGCAGGTCGGCCCGCAGCGACTGGACGAAGGCCCCGAGGTCCGCCCCGGAGGGGTCGTTGGCGTACGCCGCCGGGTCGCTCCGCACCGGCCCGACCGGGGTCAGGTCGAGGGCTGCCGCACCGGTCACGAAGGCGATGTCCACAGCACCCAGCGGGTCGGCGTCCGACCAGGTCAGGGCCGCGTCGTAGCCCTGCTGCTCGCCCAACCGGCACATCGACTCGGGGTCCACCGCGCCGCCGTCCGGGCCGTCCAGGGCGGCCAGGGCGGCCAGGGCGGCCGCCGGCCGGCCGGCCTCGAACTCTCGCCACGCCGTGACCTCGTGCGCCGTCCGGGCATTGGGCACCCCGCACACCCGCAGCGCCGGCGGGCCCGCCTCGCGAAGGTACTCGGCCAGCCCGGCGACGTCGTCGACGTCCGTGCCCCACCGGAGCATCGGCAGCTCACCGCCGGGCACGGCTGTCGCCGGCCGCTTACGGATGACCGCGTCGTAGCGGTAGCGGCTCAGCTCGTTGTGGTAATCGCCCCGCTTGAGCCGGACGTCCACCCCAGCGACATCGGTGTGCCCACGGCCGAGGGCGACGAAGAACTCCGGGTCCAGCAACAGTTCCGTCTCCATGGAGACGGCCTGCTCGACCGTTCGGCGCAGGTGGGCGAGGTCGGTGCCCGGGGCGGCCCGGCGCAGGGCGACAGCGGTGGCGAAGCACCGCAGGGTGCGCAGCCCGCGAATGTCGCCTATGAAGGCGGCACCGCCCGGTGCGAGCAGGTCGACAGCCCTGGTGAGCACCGAGATCAGGTAGGCCGGGCTGGGGAAGTACTGGACGACCGAGTTGAGCACCACCGTGTCGAAGGTGCCGTGCGGCAGCCCTTCGACGTCGTCGGCGGCGCGGACCTCTAGCCGTACCCGGTCGGCCAGGCCGGGCACCTGCACGGTCTGCCGACGAAGTGCGTCGATCACCACCGGGGAAAGGTCGGTACCCAGGTACTCGTCGCAGTCCGGGGCGAGTTGGGACAGCAGCAGGCCGCTGCCGACGCCGATCTCCAACACCCGGCGTGGCCGCAACTCACGGATGCGCCGTACGGTGGCGTTCCGCCACTGCCGCATGTCCTCGAAGGGAAACGGTTCGCCGGTGTCACTCGACACCCAGCCCGAGTACCGCTCCTCGAAAACGGCGGCGTCGGCCTGTGCGTAGAGCGTGTCGTAGACCCCCTGCCACTCGTCGACCTGCCGTGCGCCCGGGTCGCCCTCCATGCCGTCGGCGGCGCGCTTGTCGGGCACCACGTACGCGACGAGTTGAGGGTGGTCGTCGGCCGTACGCCGAACGACCGCCGCGGCGCGGGACACGCCGGGGTGCCGGCGCAGCGCGTTCTCGATCTCGCCCAGTTCGATGCGGTAACCCCGGATCTTGACCTGGCCGTCGACCCGGCCCAGAAACTCCAGGGCGCCGTCGGTGCGGATCCGGGCGACATCACCGGTGCGGTACATGCGGCTGCCCAGCTCGCCCCACACGTCGGCCACGAACCGCTCACCGGTCAGACCCGGCCGCCGCAGGTAGCCCCGGGCGAGGCCGGTTCCGGCGAGGTAGATCTCGCCAGCCGAGCCGGGTGGCACCGGCCGCAACCGCGCGTCTAGGAGGTACACGCGGGTGTCGCGGATCGGCCGGCCGATCGGCACGTCGCCCGGACCGCACAGCGCGTACAGGCTGTCCCCGCTCGCCTCCGAGGCTCCGTACAGGTTCAGCAGCCGGGCATGCGGCAGGACCTCGGCGAACCGGCGGGCGTTGGCGACGGTGAGCGGCTCGCCGCTGCTGATCCACAGGGTGCAGCTGGCCAACTGGGCGGGATCCGCGTGTTCCAGCATCGCGGCGAGCAGGCTCGGCACGACGGTGATGCGGCCGATGCGGTGTGCGGCGATGAGGGCGGCCAGGCCGGCGGTGTCGGCGGCGGTGTCGGCGAGCACCGTCAGCACGCCGTGGGCCAGGGGGCCGAGCAGCTCGGTCGTGCCGTCGATGAAGCTCAGCGAACTCTTGGCACAGACCCGCTCGGCCTCGCCGTAGGGGAACTCGGCGGCACCCCAAGCCAGACGGTTGACCAGACCAGCATGGGTCTCCAGGACGCCTTTCGGAAGGCCCGTCGACCCCGATGTGTACACGAGGCAGGCCGTCGTGTCCGGCAGCAGCGGGGCACGTCGGTCGGCGTCGGTCGGGTCGGCGGCGTCCGACGCGTCGATCCGCGCCTTCACGGCCGGGTCGTCGAGGCACCGCACAGTGCCGACGGCCGGGTCGGCCCCGGCGGTGGCGCCACCGGTCAGCACCAGCACCGGCCGCGCGTCACGCAGCATGAAGTCGAGTCGGTCGGCGGGATACCGCGGATCCAGTGGCAGGTACGCCGCGCCGGACTTGAGGACCGCCAGCACCGCCACCACGAGGTCGAGCGTCCGGGGCAGCAGCAGGGCGACGACGCTCTCCGGTCCGGCGCCCTCGGTGATCAGCAGTCTGGCGAGCCGGTTTGCGCGGGCGTTCAGCTCCGCGTAGCTCAGCTCGCCGTCGACCGCGACGACGGCCGTGCGGTCCCCGCGGCGCCGCGCCTGGGACTCGACGAGATCCGGCAGGGTCATCGCACGGGTGAGCGCCGCGGCGTCGTTCCACTGCACCGCGCCTTGTTGGTAGTCCGGTCGGACCGGCATCGAGTTTCGTCCCTTCTCGGTGGCCTCACCGGCTGACGGTGCCTGGCTGCTCTCGGGTCGAACGGGCGGTCGGCTTTCAAGGCGTGGTCAGGACCCTGGCCAATTCGTCGATCGTGGGGTGGTCCCAGAGCACGGTCGCATCGACCGTGATCTTCAAGTGGTCCTCGATGTCGCTGGCCATGGCGAGCGCAAGGACGGAGTCCAGGCCGTATTCGCCGAGTGGCACGGTCGGGTCGATGGCATCCGCGGGGCGCTCGACGTAGACGGCGACCCGGTCGATCAGCCAGGTACGCAGCTCGTCGGGGGACTGCTCGCTGGCCGGGGCCGGCACGTTCTCCATGGGTACTCCTTTGCGGAAGGCGCGGTTCACGGTCGGCGGGTGGCCGGCAGCGGCCGGTCCACGAGCCCGAGGCCGAGCCCGGCCTCGTGACGCCGCAGCAGCTCGGCATACAGGTGGTGTTCGACGACGGTCGGCAGCACTGGTGCGGGACGCCCGGCGGCGGCGGCGTCGAGGCGGGCGAGGGCGGCGTGCAGCCAGTGCGGCTCGCCGAGGAAGCCGGCGCCCCGACGGTGGGCGTCCCGCCAGAGCCCGAAGCCGCAGGCGGCGGAGAAGACGGTGACGTAGTGGCCGGTCAGGTCGTACGCGGTGGCATCGGCCGGGAAGGCCAGCTCACGGGGGGTCAGCGCGGCGCACTCGCCGGTCAGCCGGCGGAACCGGCCGGCGAAGAGCTCGGCCAGCTCGCGTACGCCGCGCAGTTCCGGGTCAGAGCCGAGGTCGGACAGCCCAGCCGGCAGCGACGGCAGTACGCGGTCGCGCCCGCTCGTGCTGAGCCGCAGCGCGCCGAGGTCCAGCGGCGGCAGTTCCGCGCCAGGCCGGAACACGTCGTCCAGGGCCGGATCGGCGTCCCGCCAGGAACGCCGGGCGAGCAGCGGCAGCTGAGGCAGGATCGTCATCTGGCAGGCCGCCCGCGACACGTGCCCGAAGGCCACCGGCTTGAGGTCGCGGGCCAGCTTCTGGAAGATCGCGTGCTCGCCGTCGCGCAGGTAGAACTGGGCGCCGAGCACCGTGGCGAGCTGCCCCATCGTGTCCAGCAGTGTGGTGGCCAGGGCGTACTTGACCGCTGCGGCGTAGACGCTGGTCTGGTCGGGCAGCAGGTGCAGCGCGCGCAGCCCGGCCGATGCGATCGCCTCGCAGAGCAGCAGGTCGGCGAAGGCACCAGCCAGCAGGGCGCGCAGCACCGGCAGGTCGGCGGCGGTCCGGCCGTACAGCCGCCGGCGCAGCACGTGGTCGAGGGTGACCCGCAGCCCGGTGTCCAGGACCGCCGTCGTCATCGCCGGCAGCGCGGTGCGGGTGAGCTGGAACGAGCGCATAGCGGTTTCCAGCCCCTGCCCCGGCGCCCCGAGCAGGCTGGCCGGGTCGACCGGGCAGTCGTCAAACTCGATGCCGCCGAGCTGCACCCCGCGCATGCCGACGCTACGGAACCGCGGCAGCTCACGGTGGCGGCCGGCGGGCAGGGCGGCCCGGTCGACCAGCAGTTGTGAGTGGCTGCGCCGGCCGGGCGCCGGGTCGGTGCGGGCGAACAGCACCAGCGCGTCGGCCCGGGCGACATTGGTGACGACCTCCTTGCGGCCGTGCAGCAGCAGCCGGTCGCCGTCGCGGCGGGCGGACATCTCGGTGGCGGCCATGTCGTTGCCGTGTGCGAGCTCGTGGTAGGCCACCGCGATCCGCCGACCGGCGAGCAGCAGGCCGGCGGCGGCACGGCGTTGCGCGGCGTCGCCCGCGGCCCACACGTTCGTCGCGGCGATCAGCGTGCTCGCGCCGTAGCCCAAACCAAGCGCCGGGTCCCGGCGGTACAGCACGCGCATCACGTCGACCAGTTCGTCCGCCCGGTCCAGCCGGCCGCCCTCGGCGACCGGCACAAACTCGGCGTTCAGCCGGTACGCGGTCAGGGCCTGCTCGGCGCCCGGGGCGACCTCCTCGCGCTCGTCGGCGGCGAGTGTGGCGGCGAAGCCGAACGGGTTGTCCGCATCGGCCGGGTCGCCGAGTAGCCGCTCCAGCCGATCTGCGCGGGAGCCCACGTCCGCGGTGGTCACTCCGGCTCCTTCCGGTGCAGCAGCGAGACCGGGCGGCCGCCGGCGAGGAGATGACCGGCCAGCTGGTCCCAAGTGTCGGGGGCGGGTCCGCCGGCGCCCAGCCGGGCGAGTGCGTGGCCCACAGCGGCCCGTGCCCACAGCCCGTCACGCCAGAGGGGCTCGTCCCGGCGGCGGGGATTGGCCAGCCACAGGTGCAGGGCGGCTGCGCCGGCGTGGACCAGTTCGTAACGCTCGGCGAGCGCGAACGCCTCAGCCGGTACGTCGCGCGATCCCGGCCGGTGGCGGGCCAGGTCGGCGTGCAGGGCATCGGACACCGCGGCGAGCCGGCGGGCTGGCTCGGCGAGCGCGTCCGGTGCCGCGGCGGCGGCCGCCGGGAGGGCCCGCACCACCGTGCTGCCGGCCCGGGCCACCAGCCGGAGCGCGCCCGGGTCGAGCTTCGGCAGCGGCTGGTCCAGCCGCGCCGCCGCGGGCACCCCGGCCGGCTCGCGGCGGGTGCGTGCCAGCGCCGGGAACTGCGAGATCAGCGCGCTGCGGTTGACCAGTGTGGTGCCGTCGAAGACGGCGACGATCCGGTGGTCGCGGTCGAGTCTGGCCATCGCGCCGTGGGCGTGCACGTCGGTGAGGAACGCCCGGGTGCCGAGGATCTCGGCAGCCCGGTCGACGGCCCGCTGCACGTTCTCGGGGACGAACGCCTTGGTGATCGCGGAGACCACGCTGAGCTCGTCCGGGGCGGTGTGTGCGGTCCGAGCCCCGACGACCAGCGTGGCCTCGGCGAGCAGCAGCCCGGCGGCGATGTCGGCCAGCTCACGTCGGACGAACGGCAGCTCGGCGAGCGGCCGGCCGTAGAGTTCCCGCCCCGCGGCGAACGTCCGGGCGAGCCCCAGTGCGTGATCGCCGGCGCCGAGGCTGAGCGCACCGCACGCCGTACGTGTCAATTGCAGTGCCTTGAGGACGGTCTCGGCGCCGCCGCCCTCCTCGCCGACCAGTGCGGACGCGGGCACCTCGGCGCCGTGGAACGTGATGCCGCTGATGTCGGCCCCGCGGATGCCGTGCGTGCGGATCTTGTCGGTGTACGTGTAGCTGCCCGGCCGGAGCTCCGCCTTGTCGACGAGAAGGAGGCTGAAGCCGCGGGCGCCGCCGGCCGGCCGGGTGCGGGCCAGGACGCAGATCAGGCCGGCCCGGGTGGCGTTGTTGATCAGCCACTTCCCGCCCTCCAGCCGCCAACTCCCGGACGGCGTACGGGTCGCCGAGAGCTCACCGGCCAGCAGGTCGCTGCCGTGCCCGCGCTCGGTCAGCCCCCACGAGACCACGGCCCCGGCGGCGATCCGCTCGGCCAGCCCGGCGGCCTGCTCCGCAGTGCCGGCGACCCACACCGACACCGCGCCGAGGAAGGTCTTGCCGTGCGCGATCGCGACCGTGAGGTCGTGTCGGGCGACGGCGCGAACCGCCTCGCACAGCTCGTCCAGCGCGACGAGGTCGCCGCCGTGCTCGGCCGGGACATACTGCCGGGCCAGTCCGAGGCCGTCGAGCGCGGCGCAGGCCTCCGCCGGGAACGCCTCGCGCTCGTCGAGGGTGGCGAGCCATCCCGGGTCGAAGGCGGACCCGGGTGAGGTGAGCCGGTCCAGCGCGGCGCCGAGGTGCCGGCTGCCGGGCGGGCCGAGGAGAACGCTGCTCACCGGGCATCACCGCTGCGAACAAGGTGCTCGTCCTGATCGACGTGCAGAGCACCGAGTTCGCGCTGGAGGTAGAGATCGCGCATGGCGGAGCGCTGGATCTTGCCGCTGGTGGTGCGCCGGACACTGCCGCGGCGCAGCAGCGCGACGCCGCCCGCCCGGATGCCGAACTCGCGGGCGACGGTCTGCCGCATGTTGCGCGCCAGCTCGGCGAGCGCACCGGGGTCGAGGCGGCCCTTGACCTCGTGGGTGACGACCAGCACCTCGTCGCCGGCCGGTCCGGACGGGACGGTGAAGACCGCGCCGACGGCGGAGTCCAGTTCCCGGTGCTGGAGGCGCAGCTCGTGCTCGATGTCCTGCGGGTAGAGGTTGCGGCCGCGAATGACCATCGTCTCCTTGATCCGGCCGGTGACGTACAGCTCGCCGTCGTGCAGCACGCCCAGGTCTCCGGTACGCAGGAAGCCCTCCTCGCCGCCGGCGGTGCGGTGGCCGAACGTGGCGGCGGTGGCTGCGGGCTCCTGCCAGTAGCCGTGGCTCACGCTGCCGCCGCGCAGCCAGATCTCGCCGACCTCGTTCGCGCCGAGCACCGTGCCGCTGTCCGGGTCGACGATCCGGACGTCGAGGTCGTGCACCGCCCCGCAGCTGACCAGGTCACGGCCGCGCGTACCCGAGGCGATCTCGAACCGGTGCGCCGCCAGCCGGTCGGCGTCGACGCGGTCCACGCGAGTCGCGCGCCTGGCCGTTCCGGAGACGAACACCGTCGCCTCGGCCATGCCGAAGCAGGGCAGCATCGTCTCCGGCCGGAAGCCGACACCGGCGAAGCGCTCCCGGAACGCGTCGAGCACGCTCGCCACGACCGGCTCGGAGCCGTTGATCGCGTAGCGCCACCCGCTCAGATCGACGCCGTTCAGGTGCTCGTCGCGGACCCGCCGGACACACAGGTCGTAGGCGAAGCTCGGTGCCGCGCTGAGCTGGATGTCCAGCTGGTGCACCATCCGCAACCACAGGTGCGGCCGTTTCAGGAAAGTGGCCGGGCGCATGAGGGCGGTGCTGCCGCCGTACAGCAGCGGCGGCGTGATCAGACCCATCAGGCCCATGTCGTGGTAGTTCGGGATCCAGCCGCCGAACCGGGTGCCCGCGTCCAAACCGAGTCCGGTCCGCACCGCCTCCGCGTTCACGAGCAGGTTGCCGTGGGCGATCATCACGCCCTTTGGATCAGCGGTGGACCCGGAGGTGTACTGAAGGAGAGCGAGAGTGTCCCGGTCGGCGGGGTGGATCCGGCATCGGTCGGGATCCGCGTCGATCGTGTCGGTGGCGGTGACCTCGACCCCCGTCATGGCATCGGCGGCCCAGCCGGCGACCGCGTCGCGACTCTCGGAGTCGGTGCACACGATGCTCGCGCCGGAGTTCACGGCGATGGCCCGGGCGCGTCGCTGCTCGTGCCGGTAAGCGCCCGGAATCGGTGCGGGCAGCGCGACCATGCCGGCGTAGAGGCAGCCGAGGAACGCGGCGACGAAGTCGTGTCCGCTGGGATAGAACAGCAGCACGCGGTCTCCCCGGGCGCCCCGCTCCTGAAGCCAGGCGGCCACGCGCCGGGCCTGCTCGTCCAGCCGCCCGTAGGACCACCACCGGATCCCGTCCGGCTCGTCCGGGTCGGTCACCTGGGCAACCGCGAGCCGCTCCGGGTGCCGGGCGACGTGCCACCGGATCACCTCGGTCACGCTGGTGGCGCTGGTGAGATCCACCGTCATCGGAACGCTCCTCCTCAGTCCGACATCGCCACGAGCACGCGGCGGTCGCCGGTGAACGGCCGCCGGCCGTGGCCGACCAGGACGTTGTCGGTCAGCAGCAGGTCCCCGACCCGCCAGTCGACGTCGACGGCGTTCTCCAGACCGCGGTCGCGGACCTGCACCGCGTACTCCGCCGGGATGGGGCTGCCGTCGGCGAACGCGACCGACTGGGGCAGTTCCTCCGGCGGCATGATCTGCGCCAGCTCAGCGGCGGTCTCGTCGCCGAGCCCGGCCGGGTGCCACTGGTCGGACTGGTTGAACCAGACCTCCTCACCGGTCACCGGGTGGCGGGCGAACGACGGGCGCAGCTGGCTGATCCGTAGGGTGCCGTCGTTCCGCCAGGACCACTCAGCCTCGGTACCGGCGAGAAACCTCTCCACCTGCTCGCGACTGTCCGTCTCGAAGGTGTCCTGCCAGCTCTTACCGAGGCCGTAGCCGTCGTGCAGGTTCTGCTGGTACCGAACTCCGGGGGCGAACCGCTCGCGCACCTCGTCGTCGAGCGAGGTCAGCCAGAGCCGGCCGTCGACCACCGGGGTGGCGCCGCCGGTGCCCGGGGCGACCGCACAGTAGAACAGCAGACGGGAGGGCCACATGTGCGCGTACGAGAGCTCGTTGTGCATCGAGATGGTCAGCTCGGGCGGGTACTCGGTGGAGGTGTAGACGTTCTCGCCGACCTTCGTCCGCGGGGAGTTGCCGTGCACGTACGCGAGCCGGTTCGGCAGCAACTGGTCGAAGACGCGGTCGAGGTCCCGCTCGCCGACGTGGAAGTCGCGCAGGACGATCGCCTTGTTGCGGACCAGCTCGTCGGCGAGGCCGCCGGTACCGCTCAGGTAGTCGACGAGTCCGTCGGCGGTGGCGGCGACGCCAACGGCTGCCGGGCGAACCTCGAGCGGTCGCCAGTCGTTTGGGTCGGCCATCACGGAGCCTTTCGGGTCGGTAGGCGGAAGAACTCGACGATGCTTTTGTTCACCGCGCCGGGATCCTCGAGGTAGCCGTAGTGGCCGCAGTCGGGGAGCACCTCGAAGGTCGCGCCGGGAATCGCCCGCGCCACCTCCCGTCCGAGGTACGGCGGTGTGACCAGATCGTCAGCGAACGCGATGACGTGGCAGGGCGCGGTGATCCGCGCGTACGCACCGAGTCGGTCGGACGGGTCGATGTCGAGCTGGGCACGGTAGCCGGGTCCGCCGAGCCCGTTCAACTCGAAGACGTCGAGCCAGTCGGCGATCGCCCGCTCGTCGTCGAGGCTGCGCGGGGACAGGTTCTGCATGGCGCGGACCACCGCGTCGTAGCGGACCGGCAGGGCGATGCCACTGTCGTACAGCTCCCGGTCGGCGCGGCCGAGGGCGGCGCGGAACGCGTCCAGGCGTCCCCGAGTGGCGATGAGCACCGCCTGGCGCACCAGGTCCGGACGGGCCAGCGCCAGCTCCTGCACGACGAAGGAGCCCATCGAGGTGCCGACGAACCGGCACGGCCCCAGCCGCAACTCCTCGACCAGTCGCACCAGGTCGGAGACCAGGTCGGTGATGCCGAAGCCGCGGTCGCACAGGTGGCTCGGGGCGACGCCCCGGTTGGTCGGGGTGATCGCGGTGAACCCCGCACCGACCAGCGCGGGGACCTGGTGCAGGTGCCAGACCCGGCCGCTGCTTCCGGTGCCCATCACCAGGATCACGGGCTCGCCGTCGCCGGCGCGGTCGTAGTGCACCCGAACGCCGTCGTTGAGCAGGACCGGCATCGTCTTCCCTCCTTCCGCCCCGACCGGTTCAGCCGGCGGTGGCCGGCTCGCCCTCGCCCTCCATGGCCCGGATCAGGCTCTTGGGCCGCATGTCGGTCCAGTTCTGCTCGATGTAGTCGAGGCAGCTCTGCCGGTCGGTCTCCGGCAGGACCACCGTCCAGCCGCCGGGAACCTCGGCGAACGCCGGCCACAGCGAGTGCTGACCCTCGTCGTTCACGAGGACCAGGTACGTGCCGTCCGGGTTCTCGAAGGGGTTCGTCATCGTGGTGTTCCTTCCGTGTGGTCCCCGGGCACCGTGCCCGGGGGTGAGCGGTGTCAGCGGACCGCGGTGCGCCAGCCGTACGGGTCGGGGACGACGCCGCGCTGCACCGCGACCAGGGCGTCGCGCAACCGGCCGCAGACCTTGCCCGGCTCGCCCGCACCGGCGTCGAAGCCGCCGTCCTCGGTGACGACCCGGCCGATCGGGGTGAGCACCGCGGCGGTGCCGCAGGCGAACGCTTCGGTGATCACGCCCGACGCGACCTCGTCGCGCCACTGCGACAGCGACACCGGCCGCTCCGCGCAGGGCAGCCCGAGGCCGGCGGAGAGCGTGAGGATCGACTCGCGGGTGACGCCGGGCAGCAGGGTGCCGGTCAGCGGCGGGGTGGTCAGGACGTCCCGGCCGCCTTCGCGGCGGACGAAGAAGATGTTCATCCCGCCCATCTCCTCGACCCACCGGCGTTCCGTCGCGTCCAGCCAGACCACCTGCTGGCAGTCGTGCTCGGCGGCCTGCTGCTGGGCCAGATACGTGGGCGCGTAGTTGCCGCCGTACTTGATGTCCCCGGTGCCGCCGGGCGCCGCCCGGATGTAGTCGCGACCGGCCCACACCGAGACCGGCCCGGCGGTGGAGCCGAAAAAGCTCTCGGTGACGAAGGCGACGACGAGGAAGCGATAGGTGGCCGCCGGGCGCAGGGCCAGTGACGCGTCCGCGGCGAACATCAGCGGGCGCAGGTAGAGGCTGCGAGCCTCCTCGTACGGCACCCACGCCTCGTCGGTACGGACGAGCGCGCTCAACGCGGCGACGAAGTCGTCGACGGCCAGCGCTGGCATCGCGAGGCGGGCGGCCGACCGCTGAAAGCGGCGCCCGTGGTCGGCGGCGCGGAACAGCACGGGCACACCGTCGGGTCGGCGGAACGCCTTCAGCCCCTCGAAGACCGACTGCCCGTAGTGCAGGGCGACCGTGGCCGGATCAAGCCGCAGCGGGCGGTAGGGCACGATCTCGGTGGCGTGCCACCCGTGCTCCGGCGACCAGCGCGCGGAAATCATGTGCTCGGTGAGTGCGGTGCCGAAGGCCGGGGCAGCGGTTCCGGCCCGGCGCTCGGCTGGGGTGGCCCGCTGGGCGAGGGCGAGCGAGTGGTCTGCCCACCGGATGCCGGTGGCCGGCATGGTGCTGGTCGTGGGCGCCATCGTCACACCGCCGGGCTGAAGAAGAAGGTGTCGCGGCGGGCGAACCGCCCGTCCGGACCCAACTCGAAGAAGTCGGCGAACCGCAGCTCCACCTTCTGCCCGTCCTTGAGCGTGCCGGCGAATTCACCATGCGTCGCGACCCGGTTGCCGTCGGCCACCGCACTCGCGATCGAATGGTGGCCCTCCGCGATGACTCGTTCGTCGACATAAAATCGGCGAAGGTCCGCGTGCCCGCGCATAGGCGGATAACCAGGACGGTAATAAACGGCGTCCGGCGCGAACAGATCGATCAGCGCGGGTACGTCGTCGGCGTCCACGACCTCGTAGTAGCGCAGAACGGATGCGATATCGGAATTTTCGGCAGTCATGGCCGTCCCCCATGGAATTGGCCTTAATTGTCTTTTCCGCCAGCGACCCAGAAAGTAGGCGTCAACCACACCGCGAACAAGCATTGCGGGTTGCGGCCCGCATCGAAACCATATGAACACACCCGCACCCGGTCAACCCCTGTCTACCAACCCGAAATGACATAGGGGTCGAGCCCCTAAGCACATCATCGGGTGTGTTGTGCACGTCCCGAGAATCCGGGCCGAAGGATTGAGCAGCATTGACCGCGTTCAAGATTGTTTGTTAGGCTCACCGCCGGACACTAACCAACGAATGCCTACGGGTTGAGCTGGAGATAGACCGCAGCGCGGGATTCGGCGCCCATCCGAGTCGGCTACACGGGCGAATTACACGGCATGAGTGAACTCATGATCTGGTCGACGTAAGTGCGCACGGCAGACGAGCCGACCGCGGAAATCACAGAGGCCGGGTTCACCGAGCCAACGCTCAACGACGTCTACCCGGCCTTCGCCGACCGCGGCACCGAGGCCCTCACCCACCGTTGAGACCCGCCGGCACCGCGTCCACTCTGCACGAAAGCGGGAACGCCATGTCCACAGCCGTCCGCACCCCCGCCCTGGTGACCCGGGACTGGCGCGGCAGCAGTCACGCCGTCCAGTTCGCCGCGCTGACTGGACGCGCCCTGCGCGCGCTGGTCACCAACCGCCGGGTCGCCCTGTTCGGCCTACTCCAGCCGATCATCATGCTGGTGCTGTTCACCCAGGTGTTCGGTGCGATGGCGGACACCGACGCGTTTCCACACCAGGTCGCGTACATCGACTACCTGCTGCCCGCCCTGATGGTGACCACCGGCATCGGCCCGGCGGTGGCCTCCGGTTCGACGCTCGTGCGGGACATGGAGAACGGGCTGGTGACCCGCCTGCGTGCGCTGCCGGTGAGTCTGCACTGGGTGCCGACGGCCCGCAGCCTGGCCGACGTGACCCGGGCGGCCGCGCAGGTACTGACGCTGGTGGTGACGGCCCTGCTGGTCTTCGGCTTCCGCCCGGCCGGCGGGTTCGCGGGGGTGGCCGCCGCCTACGCGGTGGCGATGCTGACCATCTGGACGCTGGTCTGGGTGTTCCTCGCGCTGGCCTCCTGGGTGCGCAACCTCGAGGTCATGCAGAGCATCGGCTTCTTCGTGGTGTTCCCGTTGATGTTCGCGTCCAACGCGTTCGTTCCGACGTATCTCATGCCCGGCTGGCTGCAGGCGGTCACCGCGGTCAACCCCCTCTCGTACTCGATCGACGCGACCCGCCGGCTCGCGCTCGGCTGGCCGGTCGGTACGTCGGTAGTGATGTCGGTCTCGGTGTGCCTGCTCCTGCTGGCCATCACGACGACGCTCGCCGGACGCTGGTTCCGCCGCCCTCCGGTCACCTGACCAGAGTTCATCGACAGATCCACGACCGATGACGGGAGGTAACATGACCGACGCCGCCCTCTATTGACGATCAGCGTCTTCGACGGACGCGATACGTCGTTCAGACATGGAGGAAACAATGCGTTTGATCGAACGCGAGGACGCCGAGTCACTACTCAAACAAGCGTTGACCG
>NZ_JBEZGJ010000055.1:0-37997 GCF_040649965.1 Micromonospora sp. NPDC048843 | reverse complement strand
GGCCAGGTCGGCGCGGAGCCCGGCGATCCGGGTGTGCAACTCACCGTCGGCGGGGCGCAGCACGCTGGATCTCACCGTCGTCGCTGGTGCGCTGCCCGGGCACCGCACGATCGGTGCCGCCCGTGACCACCTGGGTGGCCTCGGGGTCGGTGCCGGTGCCCACCACCTGCGTGACGTCCGAGTCGGCCGAGCCCCCGACCACCTGAGTCGTGTCGTCGGTCGCGGAAGGCCGGGCCGGCGTCGGCGTCACGTCGTCGAGGGCACCGCGATTGACGGCCTGGGTGGCGTTGGAGCTGACCGGGAAGTGGACGACCTGGGTGGCCTCCGGGTCGGAGGGCCGGGTCACCACCTGGGTGGCGTCGGCGTCGCCGGGCCGGGTGACCACCTGGGTGGCCTCCGCGCCGCTGGTGGTGGCCGACCGGCGGGCGGCCTCGGCCTCGGCGTCGCGGCGACCGGCCCGGTACGCCTGGGCGTGCTCGGCGATCAGCTGCGACTCCTGCTCGGCGCGGGTCAGCCACGACTCCCAGCGGCTCTGCATCGGACGGATCAGACCGCCACCGACACCGACGACGAGGACGCCGCCGATCGTGGCCAGCACGGCGATCAGCACCGGAGTGGTGACCGCGGTGGCCACGCCGATCTGGTTCAGCGCCGCGATGACGCCGAGGCCGAGGATGAACACCGAGGCGATGGTGGCCAGCACCCGACCGTACGACAGGCCGCCGAGCGCGCCGCTGATGATGTCCTTCACCGCGTTGGCGATGGCGGCGGCGACCACGACGATGACGATCGCGACGAAGGCGCGGGGCAGCCACGCGATCACCGCGCCAAGCAGGTCGGAGATCGGGTTCGGGCCCCAGATGCCGAAGGCGAGCTGAAGGGTGAACAGCAGCACCGCGTAGTAGACGAGCTTCGCGACGATGTCACTGGCGTCGTACCGGGAGCGGCTCAACGCACGGCGGATGCCGCCGCGTTCGACGGCGCGGTCGAAGCCCACCCGTTCGAGGACCTTCTCCACGATCTTCAGTACGGCCTTGGCGATCAGCCATCCGGCCACCAGGATCGCCAGGAAGGCGACGGCCTTGGGCAGGAAGAGCATCACCGAGCGGAGAGCGTCGCCCACCGCGTCGCTGACGTTGTCACTCATCTGGTCATTCCTTAAATGGGGCAGCCGGAACGGTCAGCCCCGGACCTACCCCCGACCCGACGCGCGGAAACGCCGACCAGGCGGGGTCGCCCTCCAGACCGGGGTGCTGGTGAGCGAACAGCACGCGGCCGCGCGGATGTGGAGTGCCCCGAACCCGCCCTCGCCGTCGAGGATCTGTACGTGGTGATGAGGTGTGCGTGTTGCGGTGTTACCTGTCCTCGGTGCTGGGCTGCATTGTGCTTGGGGAGTTGAACCCCGCGCTGCCCACCGCGCGCCAAGAAGGGTGCCGGGGTTACAGCCCGGACCTGTGTGTACACGCCTCCACGACGGCTACCTGCTCCACATCGCTGCTGGGGTAGGTCAGTCCAGCAGGTCAGCCTCCCAGTTGGTGCGCTGAATCCGCACCTCGAGCTCGCGGAGCTGTCCGGCGAGCCCGTCGGCGCGTTCCCGAAGCTCGGCGACCGGCAACGCGGCGAGCATCTTCAGCTCGGAGCGGAGCTGCCGGGCCACGTGACCACGGCCGCTACCGGCGGCGGCGTCGGCGGCCGCCGTGATGGCCGCGTGCCGCAGTCGCAGGACGTCCCGCCGGGCCAACGCGTCGGTGAGCGTTCCGAAGTCGTCGACCGGCACCGTGGCGTTGGTCCGGTTGATGCGCCGGATCAGCGTCTCCAGGTTGTCGAGGACCTGGTCCAACTCGGTCATGAGTACCGTGGCGTCCTCCGGAGGTAGCTCGCCCTCCTGGTACCGGGCGCTGCCGTTGATCCGGGTCCGCAGCTGCTCGACCCGTCGTGCCGCCTCGGCGCGTTCGGTCAGCGCCTCACCAAGTTTCATCTTCCACCCCCGAGTCAGCGGCCAGGTTAGCGGAACGTTGATCTTTCGGCCACCGGTTTCGGCTGCCCGTCGGGGTGGGCGTCCTCCCCTCTAGCGCGGGGACGAGTCTTGGCAATATTCTCCGGAGTACGTGCGGCCACTGGAGCTACTTTTCATCCCCCGCCGTCGGCCGCAGGAGGAGATGCAATGCACGTCGACCATTCCGAAGTGGATCGCCGGACGCTGCTGCGGGCCGGTCTCGGCGCCGCCACGGTCGCCGTCGTCGGGAGCGAACTCGCCTTCCCGGGCGCGGCGCAGGCCGCACCGGGCACCGACCTGGACTGGATCATCAGCTGTGACGAGTGGGCCGCCCGCCCGCCGAAGGACCCGCTGTCGGTGAGCGCCATCGCGACCAACAAGATCATCGTGCACCACATGGCGTTCCCGAACGTCACCGACTACTCCCGCGAGCAGGCGGTCAAGCTGGCCCACGACTGCCAGGACCTGCACATGGACGGCAACGGCTGGTCGGACACCGGCCAGCACTTCACAGTGAGCCGTGGCGGGTACGTGCTGGAGGGCCGCCGGGGCAGCCTGGAGCGCCTCGAAGCCGGCGACCGACAGATGATCTCCGCGCACTGTCCGGGTGAGAACGGCCGGGCCATCGGCATCGAGAACGAGGGCACCTACGTCACCGAGACGCCACCCGAGGCGTTGACCGACTCGCTGGTCAAGCTCTGCGTCGCGATCTGCCGCCAGTACGGGCTGCACGCTCACGACATCTTCGGCCACTGGGACTTCCGCACCACCGAGTGCCCGGGCGCGGCCTTCTATCGGCAGTTCCCTGAGCTGCGGCGGCGGGTGCACGCCGCCCTGGGCACCAAGCTCGGTGACGTGCCGGCGCGCCGCTGGCCGGACCTGTGGCGTTTCGTCAACTCCCCCTCGGTCCGGGTGGTGCAGCACCTGCTCGCCTACCGCGGCTACCCGGTGACCGTCAGCGGCACGTTCGACGCCGCGACCGTCGCGGCGGTGCAGGACTGGCAGGCCCGCAACGGCATCGCTGTGGACGTGGACGCCACACTCACCACGCCGACCTGGGAGACCCTGGCGCCTGAGCTGGACCAGCACGCCGCCGGAGCGCCGGTCACGGCCGTGCAGGAAATCCTCGCCACCAAGGGGTACGCGGTCACCGTCACCGGGGCGTACGACCACGCCACCCGGAGGGCGGTGCAGGACCTTCAGGCGCTGCACGGTCTGCCCCGCAACGGCAAGCTCAGCACGAGCACGTGGTGCACGATCGTCGGCGGATCGGTCCGCGAGTCGTTCCGGCACCGCTGAGCGCGTGGTGGCGGTGCGGGGCGCACCCGCACCGCCACCAGACCGGTTCACCGGTTTGATCCGCCGCTCCGCCGGAAAGGTTCCCGGGCATGACCTGGGCCCGTCGAGCCGTACCCGCTGTCGCCGCCGCCGTCGCGGCCCTCGCCGCGCGGGACCTGATCCAGCGCGACCACGCGCTGCTGCGCAACTTTCCGGTCCTCGGCCGGGCCCGCTACCTGCTGGAGACGATCGGGCCGGAGCTACGGCAGTACATCGTGGCCGGCAACAACGAGGAGCGGCCGTTCACCCGCGACCAACGCCGCTGGGTGTACGCGTCGGCCAAGCAGGAGAACAACTACTTCGGTTTCGGCACTGACAACGACATCGAATACACCCCCGGGTACCCGATCATCAAGCACCGCACGTTCGGCCGTGCCGTGCCGCCGTCGTCACCGACCGCCGGTCACGACGTGCGGTTGCCCAGCGCGAAGGTGCTCGGCGCGGCACGGGGACGCGCTCGGGCGTTCCGACCGGAGTCGGTCGTCAACATCTCCGGAATGAGCTTCGGCTCGCTCTCCGGCAACGCCATCACCGCGCTCAACAAGGGGGCGGCGCTCGCCGGCTGTCTGCAGAACACCGGCGAGGGCGGCCTGTCGCCGTACCACCGCAACGGCGGTGAGCTGGTCTTCCAACTCGGCACCGCGTACTTCGGCTGCCGCGACGAGCACGGGCGGTTCAGCCTCGACCGGCTGAAGGACCTGGTCGCCGGCGCACCGGTGCGGGCGCTGGAGATCAAGCTGAGCCAGGGCGCCAAGCCGAGCCTCGGTGGGCTGCTGCCCGGGGCGAAGGTGTCCGCCGAGATCGCCGCCACCCGGGGCATCCCGGCCGGTCAGGACTGCGTCAGCCCGTCCCGGCACGCCGAGTTCTCCGACTGCGACAGCCTGCTCGACTGGGTGGAGTTGCTGGCCGCCGAGACAGGACTGCCGGTCGGCATCAAGTCGGCGGTCGGTGACCTGAGCTTCTGGCAGGAGCTGGCCACCCTGATGCGGGACACCGGCCGGGGTGTGGACTTCGTGACGATCGACGGCGGCGAGGGCGGCACCGGGGCCGCACCACTGATCTTCACCGACTCGGTGTCGCTCCCGTTCCAGCAGGGCTTCTCCCGGGTCTACAAGATCTTCGCCGAGCACGATCTGCACGAACAGGTGGTCTTCGTCGGCGGCGGCAAGCTCGGCCTGCCGGACAACGCCATAGTGGCGTTCGCGCTCGGCTGCGACCTGATCAACGTCGGTAGGGAGGCGATGTTGGCGATCGGCTGCATCCAGGCGCAGAAGTGCCACACCGACACCTGCCCCACCGGCGTCGCCACCCAGAACGCGTGGCTCGCCCGGGGCCTGGACCCGACGTTGAAGTCGGTCCGGGCGGCCAACTACCTGCGGACGTTGCGCCGGGACCTCACCAGGGTCGCCGAGGCCTGCGGCGTCGAACACCCCGGCCTGATCGGCACCGACGCCGTGGAGATTCTGGACGGCCGCACCGGCTCCACCCCACTGCACGAGGTGTACGGGTACCGGCCGGAATGGGGGCTGCCCTCGCCCGCCGACCAGACGGAGATCATCCGGCTGATGGTCCCGGAGGCACCCCAGGGCGGCAGCGCCCCGCCCTCCGCCACCGCCGTCGGCTGAGATCACGCCCGCCCAGCCAGCGCGGCCAGTGGTCCCAGGCCCGGGGGCAGCCTGCATGCCGCGGCTGGGCCACTGTCGCTCAGGTCGCAAGCCCCGATCGCGGATCGGCTTGATGACTGTGCGACATCGTGATGACTCACAGTCATCAAGCGTTTCCCCGCCATGTCCGCGAAGCACCGCGATAAACGCGTGGAGCTGGCGACACGCCGCGTCTATGGTGGCGCGGTGCTGATCAGACGCGAGACACCCGCCGACGTCGACGCCATCCGGGCGGTGCACTCCGCAGCCTTCGCCAAGGCCGACGGCGGTGACGGCGTACCGGTCGAGGCGACCCTTGTCGACGCGCTGCGAGCCGACGAGGGCTGGCTGCCCGCGTACTCCCTGGTGGCGACCGATTCGGACGGCCGGGTGGTCGGGCACGTGGTGGCCACCCGCAGCCGGGTGGGCGGTGCGCCGGTGGCGTTGGGCCTGGGGCCGCTGGGCGTGTTGCCCACCTGGCAGCGGCGCGGTGTTGGCAGCGCGTTGATGCACGCGGTCCTTGGCGCTGCCGACGCGCGGGACGAACCGCTGGTGGTCCTGCTCGGGCATCCCGACTACTATCCGCGCTTCGGGTTCCGGCCGGCCGTCGAGCTGGGCGTCACTCCGCCGCAGCCGTGGGGGCCGCAGTACTTCATGGCTCGGCCGTCGCACGCGTGGCGCGAGTCGATCCGGGGCGAGTTCCGCTACGCCAGCCCGTTCGACGACCTGTGAACCGACCCGCTATCCGCCGCCGGCGCGCCACCGACCTGGACGGCTGCGTCGCAGCGCTCGCCGAGGTTCACCGGGTCGACGGGTACCCGCTGAACTGGCCCGCCGACCCACACCGCTGGCTGCGCGAGCCGCACCCGGCGCGAGCCTGGGTCGCCGTCGACACCGACGCGGCCATTGTCGGACACGTCGCGGTGCATCGGATCCCCGGTCAGGTGGACGGGCCGGCCGGCCGGCCGACGGCCGAGGTGGCTCGTCTCTTCGTGGTGCCGAAAGCCCGTGGGTTGGCGCTGGGCAGCGCGCTGCTGGACCGGGCCCGCCAGTGGGCGGACAAACGCGCAACGGACCTGGTGCTGGAGTTGGCCGGCGATGGCACCGCGGCCGCTGCACTGTACGAGCGCGCGGGATGGCGGTGTGTCGGCACCAGCACGGCACCATGGACCGCTCCCGACGGCAGCCAGGTGTCGCTGCGCCACTACGCGCTGCGTCACCGCGCGCCAGGCCCCGACGTCACACCGGCCAGCACCGCGAGGCGACGGGCGAGCCGGCCCGCGGCCTCACGCAGCTCGGGAGGCTCCAGCACCTCCATCTCGTGATCCAGGCGGGCGAGATGCGCGGCGAGCCAGTCCAGGTTGTCGCCGCCGACGACCAGCACGGACCATCCGTCGCGGTCGTCCTCGACCCGCCCCACCTGCGGTGGGACCGCCTCCCGCAACCGCTCCGGCTGGGCGTGCACCCGCACCCGGGCGAGGTAGCGGTACGGCGCACCGGTCACGGCCCGCTGCACGAAGGCGACGGGATCCGGGTGCTCGCGCGCCGGGAAACGCCAGGTCGTCGCCATCGCAGCCCGCATCCGGTCCAGCCGGAACGTCCGCCAGTCGGCGCGGTCGACGTCCCAGGCCATCAGATACCAGCGGCGGCCGGTAGTGACCATCCGGATCGGCTCGACCGTCCGTTCCCGCTCACCAGTGTCCCGGTCGGGGTAGTGGAATCGAACGCGCACGCCGTCCCGACAGGCGCGGGCGAGCGTCACCAGCAGCTCCGCGTCGATCTCGGCGACCGGGCCGATGAGGGTGTCGGTGGAGCCGTGCACCGCCCGTACCTCGGCGCGGAGCCGCGACGGCATCACCTGGTCGAGCTTCGCGAGTGCCCGCAGCGCGGCCTCGCTCGCCCCGGCGACAGTGCCTCCGGAGGCGAGGCGCAGAGACACCGCAGTGGCGATCGCCTCCTCGTCGTCGAGGAGCAACGGCGGCAGCCGGGTGCCCGCACCGAGTTGGTAGCCGCCGCCGACGCCCGACACCGCGTGCACCGGGTAGCCGAGCGTCCGCAGACGCTGCACGTCGCGGCGCACGCAACGGTCGGTGACCCCCAGCTCGGCGGCGAGTTCGGCAGCCGTCCAGGACAGACGTCGTTGCAGCAGCGCCAGCAGGCGCAGCACCCGCTCGGTCGTCGCCTCGACGGTCACCAGTCGATCGTTGCACGGATAGCGGAACAAAACTGTCCGCTATCAGGGAGAGGCTGGGCTCATGACCGACCAGAACAGGAAGCAGGGATTCGCCGTGACCCGCGACGTCCAGATCACGTTCGACTGCGCCGACCCGGCGGGGTTGGCCACGTTCTGGGCCGAGGCGCTCGGCTACCAGGTGCAGGCCCCACCCGGAGACTTCGAGTCCTGGGACCAGGCGCTGGAGGCGATGGGTGTGCCGCCGGAGAACCGCAACGACGCGTCGGCGGTGGTCGACCCCGAGGGCTCGCGACCACGGCTGTTCTTCCAGCGGGTGCCGGAGCACAAGCAGGTGAAGAACCGCGTCCACCTCGACGTCCGCGCGGCCCCCGGGCTGGAGGGTGACGAGCGGATGGCGGCCCTGGAGGCGGAGGCCGAACGGCTCGTCTCGCATGGTGCCAAGCGACTCAGTCGGCACGAGCCCACTCCCCCGTTGGGCGCCGGTCATCTCATCATGGCCGACCCCGAGGGCAACGAGTTCTGCCTCGACTGACCGAGCGTTCGCCCAGCTCACTGCCGCACTGACCGGGCGTCATGCGAACATGTGTACGTGTCGCCCGGCGCCAGCATCCTGCACGCCGACCTGGACGCGTTCTACGCGTCGGTCGAGCAGCGCGACGACCCGCGCCTGCGCGGGCGGCCGGTGATCGTCGGGGGCGGCGTGGTGCTCGCGGCCAGCTACGAGGCGAAGGCGCGGGGCGTCCGCAGCGCGATGGGCGGCCAGCAGGCGCGCAGGCTCTGCCCCGACGCGATCGTCGTGCCGCCGCGGATGTCGGCGTACACCGCGGCGAGCCGCGCGGTCTTCGAGATCTTCCGGCAGACCACACCGCTGGTCGAGGGGCTCTCCATCGACGAGGCGTTCCTTGACGTGGGTGGTCTGCGGCGGCTGGCCGGGGCACCGGCCGAGATCGCCGAACGGCTGCGCCGGGAGGTCAGCGACCGGGTCCACCTGCCGATCACTGTGGGGGTGGCCCGCACGAAGTTCCTGGCCAAGGTGGCCAGCGGGGTGGCGAAACCGGACGGCCTGCTGGTGGTCGCACCGGACGCCGAGCTGGCGTTCCTGCACCCGTTGCCTGTGGAACGGCTCTGGGGCGTCGGCCCGGTCACGGCCGCCAAGCTGCGCGAACGCCGGATCCGTACCGTCGGGGAGGTGGCCCGCCTCGGTGAGGCGGCGCTGGTGTCACTGCTCGGTGCGGGCGCCGGCCGGCATCTGCACGCGCTGGCACACAATCGCGACCCCCGGGCGGTGCAGGTGGGGCGACGGCGCGGTTCGATGGGCGCGCAGCACGCGCTGAGTCGCACCCCGCACGCCTCGACCGAGTTGGACGCCGTCCTCGCCGGCCTGGTCGACCGTGTCAGCCGACGGATGCGGGCGGCGGGGCGGTCCGGCCGCACAGTGGTGTTGCGGTTGCGTTTCGGCGACTACACCCGGGCCACCCGCTCGCACACTGTGGGTAAGGCGACGGCTGACACGACGCCGCTGCTCGCCGCCGCGCGTGCGCTACTGCGCGCGGCGCTGCCCGAGATCGATCGCCGTGGCATCACACTGATCGGTGTCTCAGTGGGCAACCTCGACGACAACCCGGTGCAGCCTGAGCTGCCGTTCCAGCCGGACCCAGGGTCCGATCTGGACGCTGCGGTCGACGCGGTCCGCGACCGGTTCGGATCAGCGGCGCTCACTCGGGCGGTGTTGCTCGGCCGGGAGCCGGGCGTGGAGATGCCTCTTCTGCCGGACTGACCGATAAGCGTGCGGCGTCCGCGGTCGAGCTGCGATCAGAGACACATCACAGCAGGTCGGCGGTTTAGCCGGCGGCTGACGGGTGACCCTTGTGGGGTACAGCCTGACGAGGGGGGCCCACCATGTCCGACGACACCAGCAACCGACCGAGTCGCACCGCCGAGCGCCCGCACGACGTGACCGACCCGCTGCTGTGGCAGTTGGCGGTCGACGTGCTCAGCGCACACGAGCCGGACGACGAGGGCCAGTGCCGCAACCTCCAGTGCGCCGGGCAGTCCTGGCCGTGCGCGGCCCGCACCGGCGCCGAGCACTCGCTGCGACTGGCGCGCAGCGCGCCCGCCTCGGTCGAGCTGGCCAGCGACGGAACCGACAGCGACGACGTCGACACGGATGGGCGTCGCGACGCGGCGGTACCGGCCCCCCGCTGGGGCTGGAACGCCGGCCCGGTGGCGTCGCACCGAGGGTCGAAGGCGGCCTCCGCGGCGTGAGGGGCCACCAACCCCTGAACTGATCCGCACCACGCAGGCGAGCGCTCGGCCGGTTGTCCGGCCGAGCGTTCAGCTGTCGTGGCGGAGCCACGCCACGATGCGGCGCAGCAACTCCTGATGCCCCGGCGACTCGTACGACCGGACGTCGTGGCCGAGTGCGTTGTAGACGATCCGGCTGCTCCCGAGGGTGCGCGCCCAGACCAGCGGGTGGGTGTCGCCGCCCTCGTCGTGGACGTAGAGGGGCTCGATGTCGAGGCCGTCGACCAGCTCAAGCTCGGTGTAGCGCTCGTCGTGGACCTCGAAGTCCCCGAGCCCGGCGCTGATCGGGTGTTCCACGCCGCTGCGCCGGATGAGACTCTGCCCGATCGGCGGGTGGAAGGTCCGGCCGTGGGCCCAGGCGGCGCCGACCGCGGAACGCCAGCTTGCCAGCTGGGGAAACGCGATAGTGGCGCTGTGCACGGCGAGCAGGCTGCCGCCACGGGCCAGGAAGTCGTCGAGGACGCGGGCGAAGATCTCGTCCTCGGGGATCGGGGTCGTGCGGTCCGCGCTCGCGTTCACCACCAGCAGGCGCGCGCCGCCGAGCGCGACCTCGAGCTGGTCGACGGCTGTCACGATCGCTACCGAACCCTCGTCGCCGATCAGCCGGGCCAGCGTGGCGCTGGTTTCGGCCAGCGGGTGCCAGGGGTCGGCGTGCGGGCCCTCCCCGCTGAAGATCACGGTGTCGACAGACATGCCGGTGCTCCGTTCATCATTTGGATTATTTTCGAAATCACGAAATGAAAGCTAGCATGGCGTCCATGAGAGCCCTGCATCATCCCGATCTCACCTCGGTCGACCTGGCCACCCTGCTCGGCGCCCTGGCCGACCCGGTACGCCTCAGCGTCGTACGGCAGTTGGCGCAGGCCGGCGGTGTCGTCTGCGGCCAATTCGACGCGTTGTCCGAGGTCAGCATTTCGACGCTCTCGCATCACCTGAAGGTCCTGCGTGCGGCCGGCGTCCTCCGTGTCACGCCGAACGGCAGTTTCCGTCGCCACGAGTTGCGGGCCGACGAGATCAACGACCGATTTCCGGGCATCCTTCCCGCGATCATCGCCAACCTTGACCTGCCGGAGCGAGTGGGAGCACCCGCATGACCGACGCCATATCGGCCGGAAAGAACCCGCCGCGCACGCTGGGCCTGTCCGCCGACGAGGTCCTGAGCACGACCCGCGCCGTCCGCAAACGTCTCGACCTGGGACGCCCGGTCCCCCGCGACGTGATCGAGGACTGTCTGCGCATCGCGCTTCAGGCACCCAGTGGCCGCAACAGGCAACGCTGGGACTTCATCTTCGTCGAGGACCGCGAGACCCGGGCGGCCGTCGCCCGTCTGTGGCGACGCGGCCTGATGGCGCCGCCACCGGCGTCCGGTGGCACCGGGCCGGCCTTCAGCCGGATGAACTTCGCCTCCGAGCAGTGGGGCCGGATCGCCGGCAGTCTGGCGCACCTGGCGGACCACCTGCACGAGGTCCCGTTGCTGCTCATCCCCTGTCTACGGGTCGAGTCACGCGCGGAACTGGACAGCGTTCGCGGGCAGGCGGGGGCCTGGGGTTCGGTCATCCCGGCGTTCTGGAGCTTCATGCTGGCCGCCCGGGAACGCGGGCTCGGCACCGCCTGGACCACCAGCCATCTCAGCTACGAGCGGGAGATGGCCGAACTGCTCGGCATCCCCTACGACACTGTCGTGCAGGTCGCCCTCACCCCGGTGGCGTACACCCTGGGCACCGACTTCAAGCCCGGTCCGCGGGCCGACGCGGACGCGTTCGCCCACTGGAACCGCTGGTAATCGGCCACCACCGCGCCCCGCCCACGGCCAGGACCAACAGGGCCACTGACAACAGCGGAAACCAATCTCCGGTACGCGAATAGACAGTGCCCCACCCCGACGTCGGGGTGGCGAGCAGCAACTCCGCGTCGCCGGCGGTGGCCTCACCCAGCATCCTGCCGCCGGGGTCGGTGACCGTCAGCCGGCCGAACGCCGCAGCCCGGACCACGACGAGCCCGTTCTCCACTCCCCGGACCAGCGCCATCCGACCGTGCAGCCATCCATCGGAGGTGAAGTCCAGGGCGGGGACGAGCAGCACCGAGGCGCCCTGCGCCCGATACCCCCGGACCAGACCGGGATGGTCGAGGTCCTTGCAGATCGCGACGCCGAACCGCCCGTCCACGAGCACGTCGCCGTCACCCGGCGTCAACCAGTCTTCCAGGCCCGGGATGAGATGCTGTTTCTCGTACGTCGCGACGGTCCCGCCGGGTTCGAGCACCAGTGCGACGTTGCTCGCCCTGTCCGCCTGATGCCGCACCGCGCCGACGACGACCTGGGCCTCGGTCTGCTGGAGCGCGGCCACGAGCACGGGCATCGTCGTGTCCGTCACGGCGAACACCTTCTCCGGCAGGACGACGATCCGTGCCCCACGGGCGACCAGACCCTCGACCCGCGCGGCATAACGGGCGAGCAGGTCACGGCCGGGCTGCTCGTCGATCGGGAGCCCGTCCTCGGGCTGCCGCAGGGCCACCAGGCCGACGGTCAGCGGCTCGGCCGGGTAAGGGGAACGGCGCAGCGACCAGGCCGACCACCCGCCGGCGCCGAGCAGGAGGACGAGCAGGCAGGTGACCGCGGGCCGGGGGCTTGGGCGCAGGGCGGCGAGGGCTATCGGGACGGCGAGCAGCAGGTAGGTGACGCCCCAGACGCCGGTGAGCGCGCTCAGTTGGATCACCGGCCGGACGTCGGCCTGGGTGTAGGCGAGGCTCCACCAGGCGCCGTGCGGCAGCAAGCGGGACGCGGCGTACTCCCCCAGCACCCAGAGCGAGGGCACGGCGAGGACGGCGAGGGCGGTTCGTCCGCGCAGCAGTAGTCCGCGGGCGAGCAGAACCGTGCCGGTCGCCACGACGACGCCGAGCAGGACCACACCGGCGACCACGGGAACCGGTAGTCGCAGGGTGCCGAGGTAGTAGCCGAGCACGCCGCCCTGACCGATCGACCAGGCGAGGGCTGTCGCGAGGAGCGCTGTCCTCGGGCGTACCCGCGTCGAGGCGAGGATCAGCGGGAGCGGGGCGAGCCAGGTCAGCGCCGGGACCGGGTGCAGGCCGGTGCCGCCGAGCCAGAGCAGGCCACTCAGGAGCGTGGCGAGGATCGTCATCATCCGTCGAGCGTGCGGCGCGGGCGGCCGGAGCGGATCGCCGTGCGAGCCGGGATCGATCTGGTCCCGTGGAGGGAGGCGTCGGCGAGCCGGGTCGGACGATACTGCCGACGTGAAGCGGTACGTCAATCTCGCCGTCACCGTGGCCGCCGTCGCCGCGACCGTGCTGCCGGCGCTGGCCGGTGGGCCACGTGCGTGGTGGGTGCTGCCGCTCGCGGTCGCGTCGTCGGTGCCGGTGCTGTGGCGGGACCGAGCGCTGCTCCGGGTCGCCCTCGTCGTGGGAGTCGCCACGACCGTCTCGGCCTCGCTCGGCGCGCCCCCACTGCTGCCGGTTGGACCGCTCGTGTGCCTCTACACGTTCGCGGCGCGGGCCTCACTGCCGATCCGCCTGCTCGGCATCGCGCTCACCGCCGCCGGGCTGTTGGTCTCGCTGCTCTATCCTCGCCCGGACGTGGAGGTGCTGCGTTACCTGTCGGTCGCCTACCTCTTCGCGTACGCGCTGGGCACCAGCACGCGGGCCCGCCGAACCCAGGCCGCGGCTCTCGCCGAACGCGATCGTCGTATCGCCGGTGAACGTGCGGCGGCGGTGCTGCGCGAACGCACGCGGATCGCCCGCGATCTGCACGACATCCTCACCCACGCGGTAGGCGTCATGATCGTCCAGGCGGAGGCGGGTCCGCTGCTGGTCCGCCACCAGCCGGATCGCGCCGATGCCACGTTCGCCACTATCGCCGCCACCGGTAGGGACGCTGTCGTTCAGCTCCGCCGCGCGGTCGGCAGCCTGTACGAACCCGCCGACCAACCACTCGACCAGCCGGGTCTGGACCACCTTCCCGTCCTCGTCGAGCGGGTCCGGGCCGCCGGCCTCGATGCCGTGCTCACCGTCTCGCCGTTTGGGGGTGCCGTCGAGCCCACGCTCGCACCGCCCTCGGACGTCGGGGTGGCCGCCTACCGGATCGTGCAGGAGTCCCTGACCAACGTGGTGCGGCATGCCGGGGCCCGGTCGGTTCGCGTCCGGCTGGACCACACGGCGCACTCGTTGACAGTGTCGGTCACCGATGACGGCCGCGGCCACCGGGCGGCCGAGACCGGCCGCCCCGGGTACGGGATCGTCGGCATGCGCGAGCGCGCCCACGCCTGCGGTGGAACCCTGCACACCGGCCCGGCCTGCGACGGCCACGGCTTCACGGTGACCGCTACCCTGCCGCTGTCGGCACCGGCGGTGCTCTGATGCTGCGTGTCGTGCTCGCCGATGACCAGGACCTGTTCCGGGCCGGGTTCGCCACCATTCTCGGCGCCGAGCCGGACATCGAGGTGGTCGCCGAGGCCCCCGACGGCGCGGCCGCCGTGCGGGCCGCCCTGGAACTTCGCCCCGACGTCGTGCTGATGGACATGCGCATGCCCGTCCTCGACGGCGTCGCCGCGACCCGCCAGGTCTGCGCGCTCACCCCGAGTCGGGTTCTCGCCCTGACCATGTTCGACACCGACGACTACCTGTACGCGGCCCTGCGGGCCGGGGCCAGCGGCTTCCTGCTCAAGGACGCTCCCCGAGCCGATCTGGTGAACGCGGTTCGTGTGGTCGCCGCCGGGGACGCGCTGCTCGCTCCCGCCGTCACCGCCCGGGTGATCGGCGAACTGCACCGGCGCGGCCATCCGGACCCCGTCCGGGCCGCCGCGGTGACCGCTCTGACCGCCCGCGAGACGGACGTGCTGCGCCTGATCGCGGCCGGTCTGTCCAACGCCGAGATCGCCGCCCACCACCACCTCAGCGAGCACACGGTGAAGACCCATGTCGGCAACCTGCTCACCAAGCTGCACCTGCGCGACCGCGCCCAGGCGGTGATGATCGCGTACGAGTCGGGTCTGGTGATCCCCGGTCACTGACGTGACCGGCCGGCGGGCCCGCTGCTCGGGCGGGCCGCCGGCCGAGGGTACGCCTACAGGGTGCGCGCCAGCCGGTCGGCGAGCGTCCGGGTGAAGCGGGCCGGGTCGGTCAGCTCACCGCCCTCGGCGAGCACCGCCAGGCCATAGAGCAGCTCGGCGGTCTCGGTCAGGGCGACGGTGTCGCTGCCCTGCTCGTGGGCCTTGCGCAGCCCGGACACCAGCGGGTGGCCGGGGTTGATCTCCAGGATCCGCTTGGTGGTGGGGATCTCGTGCCCCATCGCCCGGTACATCTTCTCCAGGGTCGGGGTGAGGTCGTGGGCGTCGCCGACGACGCAGGCCGGTGAGGCGGTCAGCCGCGACGACAGGCGGACCTCCCGGACGCTGTCCGTGAGGGTGGTCCCCAGCCAGTCGAGCAGCCCGGCGAACTCCTGTCGCTGCTGCTCACGCTCGGCCTCGGCCTGCTGCTTCTCCTCGTCGGTGTCCAGGTCGATCTCGCCCTTGGCGATCGAGCGCAGCTGCCGACCGTCGTACGTGCCGACCCGCTCGACCCACACCTCGTCGACCTGGTCGGTGAGCAGCAGCACCTCGTGCCCCTTGGCCCGGAACGCCTCCAGGTGCGGAGAGTTCTCGATGGCGGCCCGGGACTCGCCGGTGGCGTACCAGATGTCGTTCTGGCCGTCCTTCATCCGCGACACGTACCCGGCCAGGTCGGTGGGCTCGGCCGGGTCGTTGGTCGAGGCCACCGACAGGATGTCCAGCAGGGTGTCCCTGTTGTCGGTGTCGTCGATCAGCCCCTCCTTGACCACCGCGCCGAACTCGCTCCAGAAGGTGCGGTAGCGCTCGGCGTGGTTGGCCTTGAGGTCCTTGACCGTGGCGAGGACCTTCTTGACCAGGCGGCGGCGGACGATCTGGATCTGCCGGTCCTGCTGGAGGATCTCCCGGGAGATGTTCAGCGACAGGTCGTGCGCGTCGACCACGCCCTTGACGAAGCGCAGGTAGGTCGGGACCAGCGCCTCGCAGTCGTCCATGATGAAGACGCGCTTGACGTAGAGCTGGACACCCCGGCGGCCCTGCGGAGAGAACAGGTCCAGTGGGGCGTGGCTGGGCAGGAAGAGCAGCGCCTCGTACTCGAAGGTGCCCTCGCCCTTCATGTGCACGACCTCGAGCGGGTCGGCCCAGTCGTGGCTCACGTGCTTGTAGAACTCGTTGTACTCGGCGGCGTCGACCTCGTCGCGGGGCCGCGCCCAGAGCGCCTTCATCGAGTTGAGGGTCTGCACCTCGCGGGTGGCGGCCGCACCGTCGACGCCGGGGCGTTCGACGCTCATCCGGATCGGCCAGGCGATGAAGTCGGAGTAGCGCTTGACGATCTCGCGGACGGTCCACTCGGCGGTGTAGTCGTGCAGGTTGTCCTCGGTGTCGGCCGGCTTGAGGTGCAGCGTCACAGTGGTGCCCTGCGGCGCCTCGTCGACCGACTCGATGGAGTAGGTGCCCTCGCCGGTGGACTCCCAGCGGGTGCCGCCGGTCTCGCCGGCCTTGCGGGTCAGCAGGGTGACCCGGTCGGCGACCATGAACGCGGCGTAGAAGCCGACGCCGAACTGGCCGATGAGGTCCTGCTTGGCGTGGGCGTCGGCGGACTCGCGCAGTTGGCGCAGCAGCTCGGCGGTGCCCGACTTGGCGATCGTGCCGATCAGCTGGACGACCTCGTCGCGGGTCATCCCGATGCCGTTGTCGCGCACGGTGAGGGTGCGGGCGTCGCTGTCGATCTCCAGGGCGACGTGCAGGTCGTCGGTGTCGGCGACGAGGTCCTTGTCGACGAGGGTGGCCAGCCGGAGCTTGTCCAGTGCGTCGGACCCGTTCGAGATGAGTTCCCGCAGGAAGACGTCCTTGTTCGAATAGATCGAGTGGACCACCAACTGGAGGAGCTGACGCGCCTCGGCCTGGAATTCCAACGTTTCGGCCTGGTTGCTCACACCGTCTCCCATCTCGGCTCGTGCGAAGGTTCGCGGAAAGGATACGAGTCGTCACCGGTCGGGGTGTGGGCGCATCCGGGTCGTATTCCCGATCCCGTCGACCACCCCCGTGACGTAGCTGACTTTGCCTAACAGAAGTCAGGTCGGATAGCGTGACGGCCATGAAGATCGCTGGAAGCACCGCCCTCGTCACCGGCGCCAACCGTGGCCTCGGCCGGCACCTGGCCGCCGAGCTCCTCGCCCGGGGCGCCACCGTCTACGCCGGCGCCCGCAACCCCGACACCGTCGACCTGCCCGGCGTGACGCCGGTCCGCCTCGACATCACCGACCCCGCCTCGGTGGCCGCCGCCGCCGAGCTGGCCGGCGGGGTGAACCTGCTGATCAACAACGCGGGCATCGACACCCGGACCGACCTGCTCGACGGCGACCTGGACCTCGTCCGGCTGGAGCTGGAGACCCACTACATCGGCACCCTGTCGACGATCCGGGCGTTTGCGCCGGTCATCGCCGGCAACGGCGGCGGAACGATCCTCAACGTGCTCTCCGTGCTGTCCTGGTTCGGCTCCCCGACCCACGCTGCCTACAGCGCCGCCAAGTCCGCCGAGTGGGCGATGACGAACGTGCTGCGCGTCCAACTCGCCGAGCGGGGCGTTCGGGTCTCCGGCCTGCACGTCGGCTACCTCGACACCGACATGGCCGCCGACATCACCGGCCCGAAGTCCGACCCGGCGGCGATCGCCCGGATCGGCGTGGACGGCGTCGAGGCCGACGCGTACGAGATCCTCGCCGACGACCTCAGCCGCCAGGTGCAGGCCGGGCTGGCCGGCGGCGTCGCCGCGCTCTACCCACAGCTCCCCTGACCCGCGACGCGACGGGCCGCCACCGGGAAGAACCGGTGGCGGCCCGTTTTCGGGTACGCGGTCAGCTCGCCTGCAACGTGACGTCATCGATCACGAAGGTGGTCTGCAAGGACGAGTCCTCGGTGCCGGTGAACCGCAGCGTCACCGTCTGCCCGGCGAACGCGGCCACGTTGAGGCTGCGCTGCACGTAACCGGTAGCGGCGTTGAGATTCGAGTACGTCGCGAGGGTGGTCGAACCCGCCTGCGCTGTGAGTCGGTCGTACGCCGTGGAGCTGGTGGTCTCCGCGGTGTCGATGTGCAGCCAGAACGACAGCGTGTACGTGGCGCAGCCGGCCGGCAGTGTCACCGACTGCGAGAGGCTCTCGGTGCGGGTGCTGCCGAACCCGTTGAGCCACGCCTTGTACGACCCGGTCCGGGCCGGCTGGCCGCTGGCGTTGGTGATCACGCCGGAGGACGCGGTCCACGGCGTGCTGCCGCTCTCGAAGCCACCGTTTCCGACCACCTGGCCACCGGTGCAGGTCGGGGTGCCGCCGCCCACGGCGAGCTGCCACAGCGCGTACGCGACACCGTCGGCTGCCCGGTTCAGCACAGTGGCGCTGACGTTGGCGGTGGTGTCGCAGGACCGGTGGTAGCACGGGTCGTACGCGGAGTTGGCGGTGCCGCCCCACTTGGCGGCCTGGGCGCTGGTCTTGCGGGCGCTGGCACCGGCGGCGTACCCCGAGGTGGGGATGCCTGCCTGCTGGAAGTAGTAGTCGTCGGATCGGCCCTGGCCCTCGATGTTCTCCTCGGGTTGCAGGCCCAACGAGTCCCAGTACGCCTTCAGCGGCGCCGCCGTGGTCGAGGTGACCCGGTTGATGAAGTAGCCGCCATTGGTCGAGCCGACCATGTCGAAGTTGTAGTAACCCTTGATGTAGCCGCGCTGGGTGGCGCTGAGTGAGTTGACGTAGAACCGGGAGCCGTTGAGCCCCTGCTCCTCGTCGGTCCACCAGGCGAACCGCACCCGTTTGGTCATCGTCGGGTTCTGCGCGGCCAGGACCAGCGCGTTCTCCAGCAGGGTCGACGAGCCGGTGGCGTTGTCGTTGATGCCCGGCCCGGCCGCGACGCCGTCCAGGTGCGCGCCAAACATGACCACCTGGTCGGCCGGGCCGCCGGGCCACTCGGCGATGAGGTTGTTGGAGGGGTACCGGCAGCTGGAGCAGTACTGCTCACTGACGGTGTAGCCAGCCGACTGGAGCCTGGTCTTGACGTAGTTGAGCGAGGCGGTGTAGCCGGCCGAGCCGGCCCGTCGGTTGCCACCGTTGCTGGTGGCGATGGCATTGAACTGGGTCAAGTGCGCCTGGACGTTGGCGATGGAGATGTCCGGCGCGGCCAGCGCGGCGGCGGACGCGGCGATCGGCCGGTTCACCGTCGTGGCGGTCGGAGGTGACGCGGTCGCCGGTTGGGCGGCCAGCGGCACCGTCATCCCGGCGAACACGGCGAGCGCGATTCCCGCGCTCAGCGTTCTGCCTCTCATGGGGGCTCCTCGGGGTTGGAGAGATACCCGAGACACTGGCAGATATCTATTTCCCGAGCATCGGTCGTTCGTCCCGAACCGCCGCCGGTTCGACGGTGGGTACCGGCGTCGGCACAGGTGAGTAGAGGTGTCAGGATGGGTAGGTAACGCGGCAGGGGTCGTCGGGCCCGGAACGGGGGCTTGCGATGGGGTCGGATCGAGCGTGACGCGACCCAGCACCGACCTGTTCCTCGGCGGCGGCGACACCGGGCGGCTGATGGCCCAGCTGGACTGGGCCGACACCCCGCTCGGCCCGGTCGGCGGATGGCCACAGAGCCTGCGCGCCGCCGTCCGGATGGTGCTCTCCTCCCGGTATCCCATGCTGCTGCTCTGGGGTGAGAGCTACTCCCAGCTCTACAACGACGCGTACTCGGCGCTGATCGGCGACAAGCACCCCACCGCGCTCGGCGACGACGTACGAGTGACGTTGGCCGAGGGCTGGCACGTGCTCGCCCCGCTGATCGAGGAGGCCATGGCGACCGGCGTGGCCAGCTGGGTCCCCGCCCTGCAACTGCTGCTGGAGCGGGCCGGCTACCGCGAGGAGGCGTACTTCAGCGTCTCGCACGCCCCCGCCCGCGACGACGACGGCCGCACCGTCGGCGTACTGACCGTGTGCAGCGAGGTCACCCAGCAGGTGATCGGCGAACGCCGGCTCCGTCTGCTGCGCGACCTGTCAGTGCTCGGCGACGGGCGCACCGTCGACGTGGACGCCACCGGCGCTCGGCTGATCGACGTGATCGACGGCCACCCCCTGGACGTGCCGTTCGCCGCCATCTACCTGCGCGACGGCACGACGCTGCGCCGGGTCGCCTGCACCGGCGGCGACGAGGGGCACGCCCGGGCCCTGCCGGACGCCGTCGAGCTGACCGACCCGGGCCCGCCCGCGTACGCCTGGGGGCTGGCGGACGCCGCCGAGGGCCGGGCGACCCAGGTGACCGATGTCGCCGACCGGCTGCCGCTGCCCGCCGGCCCGTGGAACGACCCGGTCCGCACCGCGCTGGCGCTGCCGCTGCCCTCCGCCGACGAGGATCAGCCGCTCGGCGTCCTGCTCGCCGGGGTCAGCCCCAGCCGAGGGCTCGACGAGGCGTACCGCTCCTTCCACCAACTGCTCGCCCAGCAGATCTCCGTGGCGTTGCGCAACGCCCAGGAGTACGAGGAGGAGCGGCGCCGGATCGAGGCGATGGCGGAACTGGACCGGGTCAAGACCGACTTCTTCGCCAACGTCAGCCACGAGTTCCGTACCCCGTTGACCCTCATCCTCGGTCCGCTGACCGACGCCCTCACCGACGCCACCGCGCCTTTGGCGGCGGTGCAGCGGGAGCGGGTGGAGACCGGCTGGCGCAACGCCACCCGACTGTTGACGCTGGTCAACAGCCTGCTCACCTTCTCCAGCCTGGAGGCCGGGCGGGCGCGCAGCGACGCCCGGGTGGTGGACCTGGCCGCGCTGACCGCCGAGCTCGCCGGGGTCTTCCGGGCCGCCGTCGAGCGGGCCGGGCTGACCCTCGAGGTGAGCTGCCCACCGCTGCCCCGGCCGGTCGCGGTCGACCCGGTCAACTGGGAACGCATCGTCACGAACCTGCTCTCCAACGCGCTGAAGTACACGTTCATCGGCCGTATCCGGGTCACCCTCGACGCCGACGACGAGGAGGTGCGCCTCACCGTCGCGGACACCGGCATCGGCATCTCGGAACGGGACCTGCCGAAACTCTTCGAACGCTTCCACCGGGTGCGGGGCGCCCGCTCGCGCAGTCACGAGGGCACTGGCATCGGCCTGGCCCTGGTGCACGAGCTGGCCCGGCTGGAGGGCGGCGACGTGCGCGTGACCAGCCAGGTGGGCGTCGGCAGCAGGTTCACAGTGACGCTGCCCTGGTCGGCGGCGCACCGCGCCGCGGTCACCGGCCCCGCTATGGACGGACGGGGTGACGCGGCCCGCGCCGCCGTCGAGGAGGCGATGGGCTGGCTCACCGAACCGGACGACGCCCCGACCGAGCCCGATCCCGCGTCCGGGGCGGCCACCGACGAGCTGGCCGGCGCCCGGATCCTGCTCGCCGACGACAACGCCGACATGCGGGCGTACCTCACCCGGCTGCTCACCGGGCAGGGCTGGCGGGTGCGGGCCGTCACCGACGGCCGGCAGGCCCTCGACGAGATCCACGGTGATCTGCCCGACCTGGTCCTGACCGACGTGATGATGCCGGTGCTGGACGGCTTCGACCTGGTGCGCCGACTACGCGCCGACCCGACGACCCGGACGCTGCCCGTGCTGGTGCTCTCCGCCCGTGCCGGCGGGGAGGCCAGCGTGGAGGGCCTGAGCCTGGGCGCCGACGACTACCTGGTCAAACCGTTCGCCGCGGCCGAGTTGATCGCCCGGATCCGGGCCAGCATCCGCCGCGCCCGCGACCGTACCCCTGCCGCGGCGATCGGCGGCGACCCGGCGACGGTCACGACACAGTCGGCCCGACCCGCCCCGGTCGGGCCCGTTCCGCCGACCCCGATGGTGGAAACCGTCCGCGACGCGTCAGTGGTCGTGGAGACGCCGGCCGAACCGGACGGGCTGGGCGACCTGCTGGACGTCGGGTGGACGTACCCGTCCGCGCCCACCTCCGCCGCCGCGATGCGTCGGGACGTCCGGGGCGCGCTGGGCGATCTGGACGTCGACCCGGACGTGCTGGAAGATCTCCTACTCGCCGCGTCCGAGGCCATGAACAACGCGGTCGAGCACGCCCAGCGACCCAGCCGTCCGGAGGTACGGGTGCGCGTCCAGGTTGGTGGCGGACTGAGCCGGATCTCGGTACGGGACTTCGGCACCTGGCGGGACCGCCGGCCGGCGATGGACCGGGGACGCGGCGCGCTGCTGATGAACGCCTACGGCGACGTGCGGCTGGTCTCCACCGCCGAGGGGACGACGGTGACCATCGAGCGTCGACTGGCCTGAGCCGGCGGCGCGTCAGAGTCGCCGGCCGCTGGCGTCGTGGGCGATGATGCCGTCCAGCCGCTCCCCCGGGGTGAGCCGCGCCGGGTCGAACCAGAAGATCAGCACCTGCTTGTCGGCACTCCATGGCGCCACTCGGGCGTCGACCTGCCGACCGTCGACGGTGCCGATGATCCGCTTGGCGGGGCCGACGAAGTAGCCGAAGGTGGGCACCGGAGCGGCGAAGCCCTCGTCGTAGCCGATCTGGTGGAACCCGGCGCCGCGGTCGCTGCCGTCGACGTCGTTGACCAGGATGTCGGTGCTCAACGAGCCGTCCGGAGCCTGGCGACCGGCGGCCAGACCGATGGACACCTTGGGCTCACCGGACACGGACACCGGGACGAAGTAGTAGACCCGACGCTCGGCGCCGTGCCGCACCCCGCTGTCCACGATCCGGCCCATCGGCTTCGGTGGCGGCTCGTCACGGCCCACCGTCGGCGGTGGCGTGGAGCCCAGCGACTTCTCCGCCCACGGCGAGACACCGACCGACGGTGGAGCGACGGCGACCGGCGGCGGGTGCGCGGTCGGCGCCGGATCGCCCGGCCCGGACGCGCCGACCGCCACCACGACGACCACGGCGGCCAAGCCGGTCGCGAGCGTCGCCGCCCCGGCTCCGGCGATGCGTCGACGGGTACGCAACCGACGTCCCTCGCGCATCACGGAGTCCAGATCGAGCACGGCGTCGGGACGCTCGGTCGCCCGCATCGCGTGGCGGAGCCGTTCCAGCTCGCTCATCGGCGCGCCCTCTCATCGGCTGTGCGGGGCGCGGCGGTGCGCAACTTCTCCAGAGCTCGGGAGCTGGTGCTCTTGACCGTGCCGACGGATACGGCAAGTTCCCGGGCCACCTGCGCCTCCGGCAGGTCGAAGTAGTAGCGCAGGACGACGATGGCGCGCTCCCGGGGGCTGAGCGCACCGAGGATGCTGATCAACCAGCGCCGGGTGGCCACGTCGTCGGCCACGTCGCCACGTCGCTGCTCCGGCACCTCGTCGGTCGGGTACTCCCGCATCGGCCGTCGCCACCCGTCGACCAGATGGTTGACCAGTGTGCGGCGGGCGTACCCGTAGGCGTCGTCGTCGTGGATCCGCGACCACGACGCGTAGGTGCGCACCAGTGCGGTCTGCGCGGCGTCCTCGGCCTGGTGGTGGTCACCGGTCATCAGGTACGCGGCGTGCACCAGTCGCGCGGACGCCGCCCGCGCGAACTCGACGAAATCCGCGTCACCCCGCGCCACCGCGAACCCTCCCCGTGCCACAGAGCTAGAGACGGGTGAGGCCGGCAAAAGGTTGAGCCCTGGGTCACATCAACTTTTCGCCACTGTCACCCGTCTTCTCCTCCGCGCCGCCGCCGAGCGACGCGCGAGGGGAGAGACATGTCGACGAAGGTTACCCGCCGCCGGGGTACCGCCTCGATGGCGTCACTGCTGGTGGTGGCGCTGCTCACCGGGTGCGGCCTGCCCGCCGCCGGGCAACCCGCCACCGACCCGGTCGTCGCCGGGCCGGCCGCCCCCAGCGGACCGGCGACACCTACCGGTCGGCCGACCGGGGCCACCGAGGTGCGACCCAGTTCCGCACCGGTCATCCCGGTCAGCTATCCCGCCACCGGCGGTAACCGCTGGTCGGTGGCGCCCGGCGAGACGACCCCCGGGCGCGCGACGGCCGGCCGGTTGCTGCGCTACCGGGTCGCCGTGGAGCGCGACATCCGGGGCCTGCCGGCGACTGACATCGCCACCGCGATCACCACGACGTTGAACGACCCACGCGGGTGGACGGCGGATGGAGCCTGGCGGCTGCGCCGGGTCGGTGCCGGCGAACCGACCGACTTCACCATCTACCTGGCGACCCCCGGCACCCGCGACACCCTCTGCCAGGACGTGCCGGACGCCTACACCTCCTGCCGCAACGGTGGCCGGGTGGTGCTCAACGTGGCGCGCTGGGTCAAGGGCGTGCCGGGTTACGGCGCGACACTGGAGACCTACCGGCAGTACATGGTCAACCACGAGGTGGGGCACAAACTCGGGCACGGCCACGAGCGGTGCCCCGGGCGGGGCCGGCCGGCGCCGGTCATGCAGCAGCAGACGCTGGGCCTGCACGGCTGCACCGCGAACGCCTGGCCGTACCCGAAGGGCAAGGCCCGCTACAGCGGGCCGGTCGGGGCGTACGACGACGCGATCCCCAGGCGTGAGGGCGCCTACTCGGCATCGTGAGGACAGCGTTCCCTCAGGTACGCCGACGGCGCTCCTGTTCGAGTCGCTCGTCCTGCCGGCCCATCTCGTAGATGACGTTGAGGCTGGTCGGCAATCGGCTGACGTTGTCCGGCACCGGGCCGGAATCCGGTGCCGGGCCGGAATCCGGTACCGGACCGGGGTCGGGCGCGGCGGCGGGGACCGGCGCCCGGCGGCGCAGGAGCAGCAGTGCCAGCACCCCGAGGACCGCCACGACCAGCAGGTACGACGCGGGCGGCCAAGCATTCCGGGTGGGGTTGGCGAGCGCCGGCGGGGCGTTCGGTGGGGTGTCGCCGTCGCGCCGCGGCACTGCGGCCTCGCGGGTGCCGGTGTCCCCCTCGCCGGGTCGGCGATCGGTGGCTGCGGGTGCGGGGACACCACCGCCCGCCGACCCGGCGGGCTTGGGGACCGCGATGGGTTGCGCCGGACTGGGCCGACCGGTGACCGGTGGCCGACTCGGCGTGGCCGCCCCGGTGGGGGTGTCGCTCGGCGTCGGAGCGGCACTCGGCGTGTCGCCACCGAGCAGCTCGTCGACGATCTGGCCGACGCCGCCGACGATGTCACCGAGCGGACGAGGGGTGGCCGACGGGGACGGCGCGGGCGCCAGGGCGAGGGTCAGCGCGAGAACGACGACGGTAGGCACGACGCCACCTCCGATGTGCCGATATGCCACGCACCGTACCGCATGGTGGGATCGCGTGGGTGACACCGGCACACCGGGGCGGGGGCGCGTTCGACGCTCGCCCCCGCCCGTGATGTCGCTGATGGTCAGACCGGCAGGCCACCCACCTGAGTGGAGATCCACGATCGGATCGACGGCAGGTCGACGTAGATGGACGGGCCGGTGGCGCAGGTGGAGTTGTTGTTTCCGGCCCGACTCGTGGCGCCGATCAGGTTCCACACTCCGTTGACCCGGCGCACCTGCGGACCACCCGAGTCGCCATAGCAGGCGCCGGAGTTGCCGTTGGTGTTGTTGGTGCAGATCTCGTACGGGCCGTTGATGCCGGAGCACCGGCTGTCGGCCACGATTGACGTGTCGAGCTCGTTGGCCACGGCCGGAGCCGAACCGCAGCCCCGCGGGGCGCAGGTCTGACCCCAGCCGATGATCCGGGTGGCGGTGCCGACCGCGCCGGAGGTGCTCGGGATCGGGGCCGGCGCGTACGTGACCGAGCTGGCCAGTTGCAACAGCTTGACGTCGACGCTCGGGTGGTTGACCGCCCGGGTCACCCGCGCCACGGTCCCGCCGCTGGAGCGGTTGATGCTGCCCACCCGCACCGAGGACGGCGTCGAACAGTGCTTGGCGGTGACCGCCCAGTTGCCCTTGATCAGCGTGCCGGTGCAGCCGGAGACGTACACCATGAAGGGGTAGTTTTCCGTGGCCGGCCGGCCACCGACCACCAGCGGGCTGATGTCCGAGTCGCCGTTCCAGGTGTACGTCGTGCTGGCCGGCGCGGCCAGGGAGCCGGCGAACAGCGAGTTCACCCGGCTCGCCTCGGCGGCGCTGGGGTTCGCGTTGCGGCAGGAGACCGGTGCGCTGCTGCCGGACATCAGGTCGGAGCAGAGGCCGGTGCGCCGGTCCGGCAGGCCCAGGATGTGGCCGACTTCGTGGGTGGCGATGCGGGTGCGGTCGTAGCCCTGGTTGACGGCCGTGCGGCCCATCCAGATCCGGCCCGAGCCGAGACCGGTCGGCTGCGCGCGCGGCCAACCTTCGTCGACGTAGATGGTGATGCTGGCCGGAGTGCCGGCCAGGAGTCGGACGTTGCTGACCCGGCTGTTCCAGATCTGCGCCGCCTGGTCGAAGTTGGTGCGGAACTCGCCGGTCCGGCTCGCGTCGTAGTAGACGGTCCGGACGGCGGCGGCCGGCGTGCCGGTGGCGAGCTGTATCCCGGCCGCTGCCAGGATCGCCACCAGCATGGCCAGCGCCGCGCGTCTCAGTTGTCCTCGGAACATCGGGTACTCCCCTGCGGTCGTCCGGCGACCGTCGCCGCCGGTCCATCGATGCACGCCGATATTAATGTGACGGTGGCCGATGTTCGGCATAGCGGAAGCGTCATACCGGCGACGTGCAGGCTGTTACCCAGCGGTTACGTCGCAGCGAAGCTCCCGTGCCGGGGCAGGACGACGGTGACGGCAGCGGGTCACCGGCAGCGCCGCCGCGACGTGACCCCGATGCCGAACGGAGAAACCACAATGAGGATCAGGAGCGCACTGACCGCGTTGGTCGTCGCCCTCGCCGGGCTGGTCGCCAGCGCCAGCGGCAGCACCGCCGCGGGCACCACGACCGGAGCGGCGTACTGCGGGATCACCTGGGGCAGCGCGGAGAAGGCTGCCGGCACACTGAGCGACGCCCCGCTGATGGACGTGCGGACCGGCCGGCACGACTGCTACGACCGGGTCGTGTTCGAGTTCAACGGTCCGGTCGACGGTTACGCGATCGGCTACGGCGAGACGTGGACCGAGGGCGAAGGGCTGGCGCTGTCGCCCTACACCGCCGGCGGGGCGCTGCTGCGGGTCTCGCTGCGGGCCCCGGCGTACGACGACGACCACCTGGGCACCGTGCCCTACGCGGTCGGCGAGCACGTGGCGAATTTGCTGCGCTACCCGACGCTGCGCGACGTGGTGTTCGGCGGCAGCTTCGAGGGCTACAGCACCTTCGCCGTCGGCGTACGGGCGCGGTTGCCGTTCCGGGTGCTCGTGCTCGCCGGTCCCGGCACCCACAGCCGGGTGGTGCTCGACGTCGCCCACACGTGGTGAGCTAGGCGGAGAGCCGATCGTCATCAGCCGTTTGGGCGGGCATGGGCGATGATCGGCTTTTTCCATGTGCGACGGGCACGTCGTGACGTCTAGGAAGGACCCATGACCAACGAGGTGACCGTTCCCCTGCTGCCCTGCGCGTCCATCGACGACATCGTCACCTTCTACGAGGTTCTCGGCTTCCACACCACGCACCAGCAGCGCAAGCCCAACCCGTACGTGGCGTTGCGCCGCGAGGATCTGCATCTGCACTTCTTCGAGATCGCCGGTTTCGACCCCGAGCAGTCCTACGGCTCCTGCCTGGTGCTCACATCGGACATCGCGGGGCTGCACCGGGCATTCGCTGCGGGAATGCGATCCTCGTACGGCAAGGTGCTGGTGTCCGGGACACCACGGATGACGCGTCCCCGTACACGACGAAACTACGACGGCCTGGGCGGGTTCAGCGTCATCGACCCGGGCGGCAACTGGATCCGCGTGGTCCAGAATGTCGCCACCACGCCAACGGTGGCGACGGTGCCTCCCGGGCGACTCGCGAAAGCCCTGGCGAACGCCGTGGTGCAGGGTGATTCCAGGGGTGACATCGGGCAGGCCGTCCGCATCCTCGACAGCGCCCTCGCCCGCCCGCAATCCGATGACGACCCGGTCGCACAGGTAGAAGTCCTCGTCTACCGCGCCGAACTGGCACTGGTCCTTCGCGACCAGGAGACGGCACGGGAAATGCTGGCCCGCGCAGACGCCGTCGTGCTCAGTGCCGACGAGGCTCAGCGGGCGGCGCCGACGTTCGAAGCCGCGGCCGACCTCTCGGCGGCGATGCGGTAGGCCGAGGGGAATACGACCGGCGGCGCGCGCGAACGGCTGGTTCGGTCACCCAGGCGTCGCGGACCTCGGACTCCTCGGTGCTCGCGGCCAGCATCTGCGCGAACACCCGGTACGTGTTGGCCCCGAAGACCATGCGCTGCTCCGCGCCGTAGACGGACAGGCGGTGCGCGAGCAGTTCGGGGCCCTGCTTTCCCCAGTAGCCGCCCCAGTTGCCGCTTGTGGTGCCGAAGCCGTCGAGGCTGGAAAAGACGTCGACGGTGTAGGTGGCTGTCATGATGCTCTCCGTTCACTGGTGAGTTCGGTACGACGGGTCTCCAGGTAGGCCCGCTCGGTCGCGTTGGTGGCCAGTGCCGCGGCCTGGTCGTAGGCGGCTCGGGCCTCGTCGTCCCGTCCGAGCCGAGCGAGCAGTTCGGCCCGGGTGGCGGGCAGCCGGTGATAGCCCGGAAGGTCGATCCCCTCCAACACGGCGAGAGCCACCGCCGGCCCGTGCACCTCGGCGACGGCGACCGCACGGTTGAGCGCCACGACCGGGGTCGGCGCGAGCGCGAGGAGCTGGTCGTACAGTGCCAGGACCTGCTGCCAGTCGGTGGCGGCGCCGTCGGTGTGCACAGCGCTGATCGCGGCCTGGATCTGGTACGGGCCGGGCCGGTTGCGGCGCAGGCATCGTCGGACCAGGTCGTGGCCCTCGGCGATGAGCGACCGGTTCCACAGTGACCGGTCCTGGTCGGCAAGCAGCACCAGGTCTCCGGTCGGGCCGAGCCGGGCCGGGCGGCGCGCCTCGGTCAGCAACAGTAGGGCGAGCAGGCCCAGGACCTCGGGCTCGTCGGGCATCAACGCGGCGAGTTCGCGGGCCAGCCGGATCGCCTCGGCGCACAGGTCCGTTCTGATCAACGGGCCGGCGGTGGACGCGTAGCCCTCGTTGAACATCAGGTAGAGCACCGCGAGGACGGGCGGCAGCCGGTCCGGCAGCTCATGTTCGGCGGGCACCCGGTACGGGATGGCGGCGTCGCGGATCTTTCTCTTGGCGCGCACGATCCGCTGGGCGACGGTCGCCTCCTGGACCAGGTAGGCCCGGGCGATCTCCGGTACGTCGAGGCCGCCCAGCAGGCGCAGGGTGAGCGCCGTCCGCGCCTCCGGGGCCAGTGCCGGGTGACAGCAGGTGAAGATGAGTCGCAGCTGGTCGTCCCGCACCGGTCCCACCTCCGAGGGCTCATCCTGGTGATACAGCAGCAGTGCCTGGGCGTGCCGGGCCTCGCGGGTCGACTCCCGGCGAAGCCGGTCCACTGCACGGTTGCGTGCGGTGGTCACGATCCAGGCACCCGGGTTCGGCGGCAGTGTCTGCCACTTCTGCAGCGCCGTGGTGAAGGCGTCCTGGACTGCCTCCTCGGCGAGGTTGATGTCACCGAGGAGGCGGGCCAGGGTGGCGACGCAGCGGCCGTACTCCGCGCGGTAGATGCTCGCCAGGTCCACGTCGGGAGACCGGCTGCCGGTCAGGCCTGGGACAGGTCGTCGAAGGGGCGCACCTCGACCGGGCCGCAGGCCGCCGCGCACCTCTCGGCCCAGGCCAGCGCCGCGTCCAGGTCGGCGCACCTGATGACCCAGAACCCGGCGATGTGCTCCTTCGTCTCGGCGAACGGCCCGTCGCTCACGGCGGTGGTGCCGTTCTCGACCCGGACGACGGTGGCGCTGTCCGGTGACGAGAGTCCCCCGCCGAAGACCCACGCGCCCGCGGCCTGCATGTCGTCGTTGATCCGGCCGGTCTCCCTGAACATGGTCTGCGTCTCCTCGTCGGACGGCGTCGGCGCGCCCTCGACGAAGTGCACTGACAGCAGGTACTGCTTCATGACGATCCTCCGGTAGCTCGGTGGGATGGGAACAGGTCAGGCAGCCAGGCGGCGCGCGACGGCGGGGATCACGATCGCGGCCGCGACCAGGTGGGTGAGCATCAGCAGCGCCTTGGTGGCAACCCCGGCGTCGGCGATCACGTCCGGCACCAGGGACAGGACCGTCAGCACCACCGTCGTACGGACGAAGGTGAGCCGGGGGCGCCTGGCGAAACGCGCCAGCGCCGCGGCAATGATCACGCCGAGCAGCGAGAAGACGGCGGTCAGCACGCCGAACCCCGTCACGGGGATCGGGGCGTCGCCCAGCTCGAGGCTGATCCCGGCCAGGTGTCCGACGGCGGCGACGGCCATGGTGGCGATGCTCGCCGCGGCAGTGGCGGCGACACCGGTCCGGATCAGCGCACCAACGTTCGACGTGGTGGCGCGGGTCGTGTTCGCAGTGGCGGTCATCGTGCCCTCCAGTGGGTGTGCGGCCCGGTGCGATGCCGGGCTCTCACCAGGGCTACGAACGGACCGGATCCCAATCGACAGCACGACCAAAGTTTTTGTCGAAGACTTTCGACCCTGCCGCCGCTCGACCTGGATGGTCGGGACCGGCCGGCCCCGACCATCCGTGTCAGCTAGCTGCCGGAACCCTGCTGGATCGGGTCGGGTGCCGGCCCGACCGCCTCGTCGGCCAAGTGCCAGACCTCGCGCATCGGGGCCCAGAAGTCCCCCGAGCCGGGCTCGGCGATCGACTCCTGACACGGGTCGGTCAGCTTCCACCACTCCTGCGTCTGCGGGTCCGCCGCGATCAGCCGCAGGTCGGCCTCGTAGTCGTCGCCCACGTACTCGTAGTAGCCGAAGAGCAGATCGTCGTGGAGGAAGATGGTGTAGTTGCGGAAGTTCGCCTCGCGCAGCGTCTTCTCCACGCTCGGCCAGACGGCGGCATGCAACCGCAGGTAGGTCTCCCGCTGCTCGGGGCGGAGTCGGATCACGCAGCCATGACGTTTCACGTCGTGCCCTTTCGTGTGAGCTGGTTCAGGGGTGCCGAAGGAAGGTAGCGGTTGAGCGGTGCCCGGAGGGGGCCAGCCGGCCGCCGATGTCGGCCGTTTCGCCAGGACTACGCACCGTGGCGTCGGGTCTACCCTCGGGTGATGGAGGGCCGCGTGTTGGTGGTCGAGGACGACTTCTCTATCCGGGAGGTCACCGCCCTCGGTCTGCGCCGTGCCGGCTTCCGGGTCGACACCGCTGTCGACGGACGGCAGGCTCTGGCCGCGTTCCGCGCCCACCCGGTCGACCTCATCGTGCTCGACATCATGCTGCCGGGCCTGGACGGTCTGGAGGTCTGCCGGGAGATCCGGCGAACCAGCCAGGTGCCGATCCTGATGCTGACCGCGCGCACCGACACCATCGACGTGGTGGTCGGGCTCGAGTGCGGCGCGGACGACTATCTGCGCAAGCCCTTCGACCTGCCCGAGCTGGTGGCCCGGGTCCGCTCGGTGCTGCGCCGGGTGAGCGTGCCGGCCCCCTCGACCGTCATCGAGGTCGGCGGCCTGGAGATCGACCCGGGCGGCTTCGTGGTCCGCCGACACGGCCGGGAGGTGGCGCTCACCACCACCGAGTTCCGCCTGTTGCTGGAGCTGGCCCGCCGGCCCGGTCAGGTCTTCACCCGGGAGTTGCTGCTGGACCTGGTCTGGAACCACGACTTCCTCGGCGACTCCCGACTGGTCGACGTGGCGGTGCAGCGGCTACGCGCCAAGGTCGAGGACGACCCGGCGCAGCCACTGCTGATCCGGACCGTGCGCGGTGCCGGCTACAAGCTGTCGATGGGCTGACGGGGAGCGGCGATGGCCGGGCGCGCGGTGTTCCCCGGGCGCCTGCGGCGCCGGCTGACGATCGCGTTCGTCCTGGTCGCCGGCGTCTCGGCCGGGCTGCTCGCCGGCGGGACCGGCCTGCTGCTGCGGCAGTCCTGGCTGGACGCGTCGCTGCACGAGGCCGCCGCCGACGCCCGCTACCAACTCGTTCTCGCTGGGCAGTTCCTGCCACTGACCGAGCAGCGCAGCACCGAACTGCTCACCAGCTTCGAGGCCAGCGGTCGGCACGTGCTGCTCGTCGACGGCTCGACCCGCGCCTCGCACCCCGCGTACGCCCCGGTGCTGGGCACCCGGTTGCGGGCCGTCGTCGCGGACGGGCGGCTCGGTTATCAGCGCTCCGCGCCGGCAGAGCGTCCTCGGCTGCTGGTGATCGGTGGGCGCATTCCCGGCTCGACCGCCGAGTTGTACGTCCTGAAAGCGGAGGACGACGTCGCCACCGACCTCGGTCAGCTACGCACCGCGCTGGTGGCCGGCTGGGCGCTCGTGGTGTTGCTCGCCGCCGCGGTGGGTCACGCGTTGGCCCGCCGCACGTTGGAGCCGGTGGGCCGGGCCAGCCGGGCCGCCCGAGCACTCACCGAGGGCCTGCTCGCCACTCGCCTGCCGGTACGCGGGCGCGACGAGTTCAGCGTCTGGGCGGCGACGTTCAACGAGATGGCCGAGGCCCTGGAGTCGAAGATCGCGGCGCTGTCGGCCGCGCAGGCCCGCGAGCGGCGGTTCACCGCCGACGTCGCACACGAGCTGCGTACCCCGGTGACCGCGTTGGTGGCCGCGGCGTCGCTGCTGCGCGAGCACCTCGACCAGCTGCCCGACGACGCCCGGCCGGCGGCCCGGCTGCTGGTCGGCGACGTGGTCCGGCTGCGCCGGTTGGTCGAGGATCTGATGGAGATCTCCCGGCTGGACGCCGGACGGGAGCAGTTGGCCGTCGGGCCGGTCGACGCGTTGGCGCTGCTGCACGGCATCGTCGCGGCGCGCGGCTGGTCGCCGCGGGTGCGGGTCACCGGTGATCCGGTCACGGCGCGCACCGACAGGCGTCGGCTGGAGCGCGTGCTGGCCAACCTGGTCGCCAACGCGGTCGAGCACGGCGGTGGCGAGATCACGGCCAGCGTGGCAGGGGCGGACACCCTGGTCGTCTTCGAGGTCACCGACGAGGGGCCGGGTATCCCGGCCGAGCACCTGCCCCGCGTGTTCGACCGGTTCCACCAGGTCGATCCGTCCCGCTCCGCGCCGGGCAGCGGGCTCGGGCTGGCCATCGCCAGGGAGCACGCCGAGCTGCTCGGCGGCGCGCTGAGCGTGCGCAGCGAACCGGGCGAGGGCACCCGGTTCCGGCTGGAGTTGCCCACCGCCGGTCCCGCCGGCCCGCACGGTGACGTGCCGCTCGCGCACGACAGTGCTCACCCGGGTTCGGTTGGGCGTACCGCAGGCACGCCGGGCGGTGTGGGATGACCGGCCGCGGCGCGGTCGGGCTGGGCGCATCGGCGCTGGTCGCGACGCTCCTGCTCGGCGGCTGCGGCACTCCCCGCTCCGGTGACCTCGGCCCGGCGCCCACCGCGCCGCGGCCGAGCGTCGCACCCACCGACCGCGCGGAACCCACAGCGACCCGGGCCGCGGCACCGACGCCACCGCCCACGAACCGGCCGCCGGGTCCGTCGACGTCGGCGTCCACCGGCACGCGCCGGCCGGACCCGGTGACCGTCGAGCTGTGGTACGTCCGCGCCGGGCTGCTCGTGCCGACCCGGCGCACCCGGCCGGCCACCGTCGCGACGTCCCGGCTCGCGCTGACCGAACTGGCCGCCGGGCCGAGCCCGGCCGAGGCCGCCACCGGGATGATCACCCTGCTTCCGGCCGGCGTCGAGGTCACCCGCATCGCCGACGGCGTGGCGACGCTGCGGGTACCGTCCGTCGGTGACCCGGCCACCCGGCGACTGCGCGAGGCGCAAGTGGTGTGGACGCTCACCCAGTTCCCCAGCGTGCGTCAGGTCCGCCTCGACGGCGCGGCCCCTGTCGACCGGGCGGACTTCGCTGACCTGCTGCCACTGATCGTGGTCACCGGCCCGATCCCCGGCGAGCGCGTCTCCGCCCCGCTCGTCGTCACCGGCACCGCCACCGTGTTCGAGGCCACTGTGAGCGTTCGGATGCTGGACGCCGCCGGCCGGGAGGTGGCCACCGGTTTCGGCACCGCCAGTTGCGGCAGCGGCTGCCGGGGCGGCTACCGCGTCGTGGTCGGCTGGCGCACGGACCGCGAGCAGAAGGGCACCGTCGAGGTGTACGAGGTGTCCGCCGAGAACGGCGAGCGGATCAACACGATGGCAGTGCCGGTGGTCCTCGCACCCCGCGGCTGACCGCCTCGCGCCAGCGGGTGTTAACCCGATGCGTCAACGATTTGTCGACGGCGACGTGCGGGCCTGACGTCTACCCGACAGCGCAGATCCTCGTCGGCATTCCCCGGGCTGGCGCGGCCAGGCGGTGAAAGCGCAGGCCACACGCCGTGGAGCCGGTGAGGACGTCTGCGACACGCCGGCAGTGGGAAGGTTCGTCGGGCTTGGCCGGACGACAGTTCACGTGACTTTCGAGATTGACCTGGGCAGACATGTTTGCCAACGTGAGCGCGTCATTGCGCAGAGTCATATTCGCTGTTCAGCCCCGTGCCGGCCGGGCCACATTGGAGTCGTACCGGTCGCCGCGACAGCCTCACCATCCCTCACAGAGCGGAGATACATCATGTCCGGTGGCAGCCTTCCCCGTACCGGTATGGGCGTCGTCACGATCGGCGGCGCGGCCGGTATCGGCAGCTATGCCCTCCCCCTGCCGCTCACCATCGCCCTCACCGGAGCGACCGCCGTCCTCGTCGGCTTCATCATGATCCGGATGACGTTCCGTCGTAAGCAGTCGGTCGGCCAGTGACCGCGAGCGTCACCACGGGTCGTGTCCTGTTCGCCGCGGCGGTCGTCCTGGCCGCCGCGGCGGCGTGGACCGCCCATCACGTCCTCGCCGTGATCGGCGCCATCGACGGAGGCGGTCATCGCTTCACCTTCGCGTACGCCGCCATGTTTCTGCTGCTGATCTGGCAACTCGGCACCTCCTATCTGGAGAGGCCCGCAGTGGTCACCGACCGGATGCAGGGGCACCTCGACGGTCTGCACGTGGTGGGCATCGTGCCGGCGTACAACGAGGATCCGGGCGCGCTGCGGGCCTGCCTCGAATCCATGATCTTCCAAACACGCAAACCAAACACCATCTACGTGGTGGACGACGGGTCGAAGCTGACCGAGGGCTACCAGCCGATCAAGCGGTGGTTCCTCGACGTCGCCCCCGTACACGGGATCATCGCCGCCTGGCACATCCAACCCAACGCCGGGAAACGGCACGCCCAGGCCGCCGCGGTGCGGTCGACACCGGCAGCCGACGTCTACTGGACCGTGGACTCGGACACCATCTCGGACCCGAACGCCCTCGATGAGTTGTTGAAGCCCTTCGCCGATCCGGCGGTGCAGTCCGTCGCGGGGGTGGTGATGGCCGCGAATGTGCGCAGCAGCTTCCTCACCCGGTTCACCGACCTGTGGCTGGTGACCGGGCAGCTCACCGACCGGTCGTCGCTGTCGGTGTTCGGGTGCGTGTGGGTGAACTCGGGCCCGATCGCCGCCTACCGCGCGGAGGTCGTTCGCGACAACCTCGGCGCGTATCTGACGGAGACGTTCTTCGGTCAACGGGTGCCCTTCTCCGACGACTCCCTCCTCACTCTCTTCGCGATGGTCCGGGGACGTACCGTGCAGCAGCCGTCGGCGTTCGCGTTCTCCCTCATGCCGGAGAACGCCGGGCACTTCTGCCGGATGTTCCTGCGCTGGATGCGCGGCAGCTTCATCAGGACCTGGTGGCGGGTCCGGTACCTGTCGTTGCGGTCGATCGCGTGGTGGCTGCATCTGCTGCGCTGGGCGGCAACCGTGGTCGCGACTGTGCTGTTCGTGGCGGTGGCGATCCTGTCGCCGATCATCGACCCCGATCCGCGGGCGATTCCGTGGCTGGTGGCTGTGCCGTTGATCGTCGGGTACGGGCAGGCGCTCCGCTACATGACGGTGCGACGATCGGACCAGTCGACGGCCTACCAGTGGGGCACCTGGCTCCTCACGCCCGTCGCTGTGGTGTTCGCCCTGGTCGTGCTGCGAGCGATCCGCTGGTACGGCGTCGCCACCTGCTGGCGCACCGGCTGGGGCACCCGCAAGAAGGTGGAAGTGGCGCTGGCTTCCTGACTACCCGATCCGTGCTGATCCTGACACCCGGGTCGACTCCACGTGAAACGTGACCGTTTCGCCGGCTGGATGCGAGGCAACTCACGAAAACCTGCACGATCAGCCAACCGCGAACTAGTGTCAGTACGACATCGTTTCGCGGGGGGTCGGAATGCTGGGTGGTCAGCAGGTGGGCGCGGGTGCCGGGGTGCCGGCAGCCCGGGCCCCGCGCTGCACCGACAGCGACCTCTTCACCGTCGTCATCGACACCCTGCGCGAGGTCGGCTTCGACCGGATGACCATCGACGCCGTCGCCGCCCGCGCCCACGTCAGCAAGGCCACCATCTACCGACGCTGGGACGGCAAGGCCGAGCTGGTCGTCGCCGCCCTGCGCGACCGGCACGTGGGTGTCCACAACCCGCCCGACACCGGCACCCTGCGCGGGGACCTGATCGAGTTGCTGAAGGCCACGGCCGCGATCTGCACTGCCGACTGCGACCTCATGCAGGCGTTGACCTTCGCCATGCGGACCAACCCCGAGCTGGAACGCCTGGTGCGTCACCAGGTGCTGCCGGCCGGGCGGGTGGCAAGCACCGCCATCCTGGTCCGGGCCGCCGCCCGCGGGGAGATCCCGCCGGAGGCCGGCGAGCGGGAGCTGTTCCACGACCTGGCGCCCGCACTGACCATGTCCCGCATCGTCGCGCACGGCCTACCCGCCGATGACGCGTTCCTCACCCAGGTCGTCGACCAGGTGCTGATCCCGGTACTCCGCTATCAGCACGACCGTCCGTCGCCGGCCTGATTCACCGATATTCGCAACACGGAAGGCTTCACCATGCCCGGAACCACCTCGACCGCGCCCGGCGCGCCCAACGCCGGGGCGTCGACAGGCGCACCGCACCCGCGGCGCTGGATCGCGCTGGCGGTCATCGCGGTCTCACAGCTGATGGTCGTTTTGGACGCCACGATCGTGAACATCGCGCTGCCGCAGGCCCAGGCCGACCTGGGGATCACCGACGCGAACCGGCAGTGGGTGATCACCGCCTACACGCTGGCCTTCGGTGGTCTGCTGCTGCTCGGCGGTCGCATCGCCGACTACTGGGGGCGCAAGCGCACCTTCCTGGTCGGCATGACCGGTTTCGCGCTCGCCTCCGCCCTGGGCGGTCTGGCCACCACCGGTGAGATGCTCTTCGCCGCCCGCGCGTTGCAGGGCGCCTTCGGCGCGCTGCTCGCCCCGGCCGCTCTGGCGCTGCTCACCGTCCTGTTCACCGAGGCCACCGAGCGGGCCAAGGCCTTCGCGGTGTACGGCGCGATCGCCGGCGGTGGGTCCGCGGTCGGCCTGCTGCTCGGCGGGGTGCTCACCGAGTACGCCGACTGGCGCTGGTGCCTGCTGGTCAACATCCCGGTCGCCGCCATCGCCATCGCGTTCGCGCTGCCGCTGGTGCCGGAGAGCCGGGCCCACGGCAACACCCGCTACGACGTGCCCGGGGCGATCGTGGTGACCGCCGGCCTGGTTTCCCTGGTCTACGGCTTCACCAAGGCCGCCGAGGACGGCTGGGACGCCACAGCGACGCTCGGTTTCATCGGCGCGGGCGTGGTGCTGCTCGCCGCCTTCGTGGTGATCGAGCTGCGCTCCAGCCACCCGCTGCTGCCACTGCGGATCCTGCTGGACCGCAACCGGGGTGGAGCGTTCCTCACCTCGACGCTGATCGGCGCCGGCCTGTTCGGGGCGTTCCTCTTCCTGACCTTCTACTTCCAGGTGGTGTTGCAGTACAAGCCCCTCGAAGCCGGTCTCGCGTCCCTGCCTGTCACCGCCGGTGTGCTGATCGCCGCGGGTGGTGCCAGCCAGCTGATGCCCCGGCTGGGTGCCAAACCGCTGATGGTCGCCGGTTCGGTGCTCGCCGCCCTGGGCATGCTGGTGCTGACCCAGATCGACGTGGACACCTCGTTCCTCACCCACCTGCTGCCCGCGCAGGTCGTCCTGGGCCTGGGGCTGGGCTTCACCTTCGTCCCACTGTCCAGCCTCGCCCTGGTCGGGGTGCCGGAGCACGACGCTGGCGCGGCCAGCGCGACGCTCAACGCCACCCAGCAGATCGGTGGCTCGCTCGGCACCGCCCTGCTGAACACCTTCTACACCAGCGCGGTCGCCGCCTATCTGGTCGGCCGGGCGCCGAACCCGGTCAACCAGGTCGAGGCGCTGGTGCACGGCTACCGGGTGGCCTTCGCCTGGGGCGCTGCGCTGATCGTGCTCGCCGGACTGGCCACCCTGGTCCTGGTGAAGGTCCGCAAGGAGGACATCCCGACCGGCAACACCGTGCACATGGGCTGAGCCTGACCGACGTGGCCGCCGGCCGGCCCGCCCCGACACCGGGGTCTACCCCCGCGAGTGGCAGCCCCGAGGGCCGGTACCCGACCCGGTGCGCACCA
>NZ_JBEZGJ010000054.1:0-38360 GCF_040649965.1 Micromonospora sp. NPDC048843 | reverse complement strand
CCACGCGGCACAGCCGCCCACGCGGCACAGCCGCCCACGCGGCACAGCCGCCCACCCGCAGGGGTCAGTTGTCGCGTGGGCGGGAGACCGTCCGGACCAGGCGCTCGGCGACCTCGCGCAGCGGGATGTCCAGCGACGAGGCGGCGGTCCGCAGGACGTCGAGGGCCTCGGCCGGCGGGCATCCACGCTGCGTCATGATCACGCCGATGGCCTGGCCCACCACCCCGTCGTGCAGGAGTGAGGCGTCCCGCTCACCGGCGAGGGTGAGCTGTCGGCCGCGGTCGCGGACGGCGGCGAGCAGCAGACCGGCGTGTTCGGCGAGCAGCATCGCGGTCAACTGGTGTTGCGGGGTCAGCAGGTCCGGCGCGGCGGCGTACAGGTTGATGGCCCCGATCACCTGGTCGTCGATGTCGACCGGTGCGGAGATCACCCCGCGTACGCCGAGGTCGCGGGCGTGTGCCGTCCAGGCCGGCCAGCGGGGTTCACCGGTCAGGTCGGCGGCGAGGATCATCTCGCGGCGGTGGATCGCGCTCATCGCCGGCGTGTCCGGCCCGTGTCGCAGGTCGTCCAGCCCGGCCAGCCCCTCGTCGGAGGCGGCCACCCCGGCCGGCTCGCCGGCCCGCAGGGCGGTGAACCCGCACCAGCGCACCCCGGCGACGGCGTCCCGGGTGACCCGGACCAGGGCCAGCAGCGCCTCGTCAAAGTCGGTCAGGGCGATCAGCCCGGCGGTCAGCTCCCGTAAGAGTGCGGCTGCTTCCAGGACGCCGAGGGTGTGCACCACCGGTTCCCGCGTGTCGAGATTCACCGGTTCGCAGCCTCCGTGCCGTCTCGCGCCTGCCCGGCACGCATCGTCACCTGTGTCATCGTCTGCTCTCTCCCGACTCGACCGACCAGCCCTACTACCCTGGGAAACCTGGGTCGAAACGGCGTAAATCGGAGCCCCGGTCGTGCGCGGAGGCGCGATCGGGGCCCCGACTGTCGATACGTCAGCGCGAGGCGCCGCTGAGCCGCCGCCCGATCGACGCGATCAGACGGTCGAGCTCGGAGCCGAACGGGTTGTCGTGCACCAGGTACGTCCAGGTGGCGGTGGGCCGGACCAGGGTGCCGTCGTCGGGCTGCCAGTCCTCATCGAATTCGGTCTCGGTGAAGGTGGCGATGGTGCGGGCCTCGATCTCCGGGATCAGGTCGTTGAACGCCGGCACCGCAGCCCGGTGGAACTCGTCCAACGGGTCGAGCCGGCCCAGCGCGCGCAGGTGCACGCCCTCGCGGACCTCCGACAGCTCGGCCAGGTGCTCGGCCCAGAGCCGGTCCAGGTGGTAGAGCGCGATCGACCGGGCGGCTCGGGCGAGCAGGTCCTCGTCCATCTCGCCGGCCTTCTCGGGCTCCTTCTCCAGCAGCATCACCGCGGCCACGTCGCTGGTCAGCAGCCGCTCCCGGCGCGCCGCGAGGGCCTTGCGCTGCTGCTCGATCACCACGCTGTAGCGCCAGGTGTTGCGGTGGATCTCGTGGTTGACGCCCTCGGCGACCCGCTGGGCGTGCTCCACCGCGTAGTCGACCTGCTCGTCGGTCACCAGACCGTCGGCGTTCATCCGCGGCGAGGCCGGCACCGAGTCGGCGGCGTGCCGGACGACGAGGTCGTCCTCCAGGCTGACGAAGAAGACCGAGCCGCCCGGGTCGCCCTGCCGGCCGGCCCGACCGCGCAGCTGGTCGTCCACCCGGCGGCTGTCGTGCCGGCCGCTGCCGATCACGTAGAGCCCGCCCAACTCGGCGACGCGCTCCTGGTCGGTCTGGTCGCTGCCGCCGAGGCGGATGTCGACGCCCCGGCCGGCCATCTGGGTGGAGACGGTCACCGCGCCGTACGCGCCGGCCTCGGCGATGATCGCGGCTTCTTCGTCGTCGTTCTTGGCGTTCAGCACGACGCAGGGCACCCCGGCGGCGTTCAGCCCGGCGGCCAGCCCCTCGGACTCCTTGACGTCCAGGGTGCCGACCAGCACCGGCCGCCCCTTGGCGTGCCAGCGCTGGATCTCGTCGATCAGCGCCTCGTCCTTCTCCGCCCGGGTGGCGTAGATGCGGTCCGGCTCGTCCTCGCGGATGCACGGGGTGTTCGGCGGGATGACCGCGACCTCGAGGTCGAAGAACTCCCGCAACTGGTCGCCGACCAGCACCGCGGTGGCGGTCATCCCGCAGACCTTCGGGTAGAGCGCGATGTACGCCTGCATGGCGATGGTGCCGAGCACCTCGCCCTCGGCGGTGGCGTCCAGCCCCTCCTTGGCCTCGACCGCGGCCTGGAGACCGTCCGGCCAGCGGCGGCGCTGGGCCACCCGGCCGCGCATCTCGTCGACCAGCTCGACGGAGCCGTCCCGGACGATGTAATCCACGTCACGGTGCAGCAGGGCGTGCGCGTGCAGCGCCACGTTGACAGCGGAGAGCTGCGCGACGTGCTCCTCGTCGTACAGGTCGATGCCGAGCTTGGCCTCCATGGCGGCCAGGCCGGCGGAGGTGAACGCCACGCTGCGCCCGTCCTCGGCGACCGTGTAGTGCTTGTCCTTGCGCAGGCCACGCACCAGCGCGGCGGCGGCGTGCACCGGGTCCTGCTCGCCCGGCACAGCGCCGGCCAGGACCATCGGCACCCGGGCCTCGTCGATCATGATCGAGTCGGCCTCGTCGACGATGGCGGTGGTCAGCGCGGGCTGCACCCGATCTTCCACGTCGGTGACCAGCTGGTCGCGCAGGTAGTCGAAGCCCGCCTCGCTGACCGAGACGTAGGTGACGTCGCAGGCGTACGCGTCGCGCCGCTCCTGCGGGGTGGAGGCCTCGTTGACCCAGCCGACGGTGAGGCCGAGCAGGGTGTAGACCGGCTCCATCCACTGGGCGTCGCGGCGAGCCAGGTAGTCGTTGATGGTGAGCACGTGCACCGGGCCGTTGCCGAGCCGGACGTGCCCGTACGCGGCGACAGTGGCGGTCAGTGTCTTGCCCTCACCGGTGGCCATCTCGGCGACCTTGCCGGAGAGCAGCGACATCGCGCCGAGCAGCTGCACGTCGTACGGCCGCTGGTCGAGGCCACGGCGGGCGGCCTCACGGCCGACGGCGCAGATCTCCTCGTAACCGGCGGCGGCACCCGCGGCCGCGGTCAGCTCGGCGTCGTCGAGCGCGGTGAGCTCAGCCTCGCGCGCCTCGATCGCCGGGAGCAGTTTTTCCAGCGGAGCAAGATCCACGGTCGAGCCGGGGCGCTGGAGGAACCGCCGGAACTTGCTCTTGAACCGTTGCGACACACCCATGAGCGGCAACGGTACGCGATTCCGGGCGGCGCGCGCGGCCCGGCCGCCCGGCAAGTCGGCCTTCCTGGGGCGCGGTCAGCCGACCAGCAGCTGGTGGCTGGCGAGTTCCCGGTACAACGGGTCGGTGGCGGTCAGTTCGGAGTGGGTGCCCACTGCCACCACCCGGCCGCCGTCGAGGACGACGATCTGGTCGGCGTCGACGACTGTGGCGAGCCGGTGCGCCACGATCAACAGGGTCCGGCGGACGGCCACGGCGTCGATGGCGCGGCGCAGCGCGACCTCGTTGCGGGAGTCGAGGTTGCTGGTCGGCTCGTCGAGCAGCAGCACCGGCGGGCCGGCGAGCAGCGCGCGGGCGATGGCCAGGCGCTGCCGCTCACCTCCGGAGAGCAGCACGCCGCCCTCGCCCACCTGCACGTCGAGGCCCAGCGGGGTGCGGTGCGCCAGGTGGCCCAGGTTGACCTCATCGAGGACGTCACGTAACCGGTCGTCGGTGGCGTCCGGGGTGGTGATCAGTAGGTTCTCCCGCAGCGTGCCGGCCAGCACGGGAGCCTCCTGCTCGACGTAGCCGAGGCGGGCCCGCAGCGCGTCGCGGGGCAGGTCCCGTACGTCGGTGCCGTCGAGTCGGACCGCGCCGGCGCTCACCTCGTAGAAGCGCTCGACCAGGGCCAGCAGTGTGGACTTGCCGGCGCCGGAGGGACCGACCAGGGCGGTCCGGGTGCCGGCGGGGACCGCGAAGCTGACCTCGTTCAGCACCGGCTCGCCGCCCGGGTAGCCGAAGCCGACCCGGTCGAACTCGATCATCGGGGTCGGGCGGCGCGGGGTCGCCGTCGCGACGGCGGACACCGGCCGGTCGTCAGCGCCCTCGGCGGGCACCGCCAGGATCTCCTCGATCCGCTGGAGGGCGCCCAGGCCGGACTGCAACTGGGTGTACGCCCGCAGCACCTGACCCAACGGCAGCGCCAGTAGGAACAGGTACATGACGAACGCGACCAGGTCGCCGACGGAGATCGCCCCGGCGGCGACCCGCGCCCCACCGATGCCGAGCACCAGCAGGAAAGCGCCCTGCACGGTGACCGAGCCGATCGGGCCGACCAACGCCTGTACCCGGGCCACCCGCAGCCCCGCCGCGTACGCCTCCCGCGCGCTGCCGGTGACGGCCTCCGTCTCCCGGGTTTCGGCGCGGCTGGCCCGGATGGTCCGGGCCGCCGAGATGGCCCGCTCCACCGCCGAGGTCATCTCGCCGATCCGTTCCTGGGCGACCCGGGCCAGCGCCCGGACCCGGCGGGCGAAGGTGGCGGCGAAGACCAGCCCCAGCGCCACCCCGAGCAGGGTGACGCCGAACAGCAGCGGGTCGAGCAGCACCATGGCCGTGCCGGCGCCGACCACCGTCACCGCCCCGGTGACCGTCTCGAACAGCCCGGAGGTGACGACCGCGCGCAGCAGTGTGGTGTCCGAGCCGACCCGGGAGAGCAGGTCGCCGGTGCGTCGGCGGTCATACTCGGCGATGGGCAGCCGCAGCAGGTGGCCGGCGAGCCGGCGCCGGGTGCCCAGAACCACTCCTTCGGCGGTGCGTTGCAGCAGGTAGTCACGCAGCCCGCCGATCGCCGCGCCGAGCACCACGAGGGCCACCAGCACCGCCACCAGCCGGGACACGCCCTGCTCGGCGCCGATCCGCTCGAGCACCGACCGGGTGAGCAGCGGCTGCGCCAACGACGCCGCCGAGCCGACAAGCGACAGCGCGCCCACCACCACCAGGGTGCCGCGGTGCTCCCGCAGGTACGGCAGCAACGCTGACAGGCCGACCGACCGGCCCGCGGGGTTGTCGCCGGCCGGTCGGTCGGTCGAGGTGTCGCCGGGAACCGGCCGGTCCTGCACGGTGCTCATGTCGCGAACGGTAGCCGCCCCCGGCACGCGGCGACGGCGGGTCAGGAGGCGAGCACCACCTGAAGCTCCTGGCGGCGACGGTCGGCCAGGTCGGTGAGGAGCGCGGGCGCCTCGTCGAACGGCACCACCGCCGAGACGAGGTGCTTGCGGATCGCGTCGCCGTACGCCCTGAGCAGGTCGACGGTCTCAGCGGAGAGCCGCTCCCGGTCCCAGGTGGGCGCGAGCCCGCGCGGCACCCGGCCGATCTGGGCGCAGCGCAGCGACAGCCCGTTGTGGTGGAACTCCTCACCGAGGCGGACCGCGTCCGCGCCGCCCTGGTAGAAGGCGAGGTCGATGACGGTGCCCTGGGGCCGCAGCAGCCGCAGGGCGAGGTGCAGCGCCCACGCCTGCCCCCGGCACTGGAACACCACGTCGGCGCCCCGGTCGCCGGCGGTGTGCGCCCACCGGGTCTTGAGCACCACCGCCGGGTCGTCCGCCTCGGTGTCGAGGGTTTCCAGGCCGAGCGCCTCGGCCACCTGGCGGCGCTGCGGGGTGGGGTCGAGCACCACCACCGACGCGGCGCCGTTGCGGCGGGCGAACAACGCCGTCAGCAGCGCCACGACACCGGCGCCGACGACGGCGACCCGTCGGCCGCGTACCCCGTCGCCGAGCGCGCGGACGTCGGTGCCGTGCAGGTCGGCGGCGGCGTGCAGCAGACCGTTGGCGCAGATCGGGCCCATGTGCGCGACGTACACACCGAGCAGCGGGTCCAGGTCGTCGGGCAGCGCCACGAACCGTTCGGCGACCGGGTCGGCCAGCCAGCCGGTGCGGTGCCCGTACGTCATCGCGCCGACCGTGCCCACCGCGACGGCCGGGGTCTCGCTCTCCACCACCCTGCCGACCTGCATGTAGCCGAGTCGGGTCACCGGGTAGGGCGTGCTGGCCGCGCCCGGCTGGAACAGGCCCAGGTCGGCGTTCCAGGTGACGTTCAGGTAGGGGTTCGTGCCCTTGACGTAGCTCAGCTCGGTGCCGGCGGAGACACCGCTGAACAGCGTCTCGACCCGGAACGTGCCGGGGCGCAGCGGGGCGGCGTCCTGCTCGACGAGGTCGACCCGGCCGGGACCGGTGACCACCACGACCTTGTCACGCATCGACCGTCACCCCGGTGGCGAGCACCGCGGGCGCGGTCGCGGTGGCGAGCCGCACTGTGGCGCCGGTACGGGCCGAGTCGGCCACCGCGAGGGCCAGGCGCTGGGTCGCGAGGGCCTCGGCGTACGGGACGCGCACGTCGTCGCCGATGCCGCGGACGGCGTCGACGAAGGCGCGGTCCACCGCCACCCGGGCGGCTTCCGGGTCGGCGGGGACGTGTCGTTCGCCGTCGGCGTCGCGGATCGACAGCCCGTCCTCGGTGAGCGCGAGGGCCAGCCCGTCGGCGAGGATCTCCAGGCCGGCGCGGTGCTTCCAGCCGAGGACGCAGGCGGCGCTGAGCGTGCCGACCGCGCCGTCGGCGAAGCGCAGCGTGGCGGTGGTCACCGAGTCGATGTCGGCGCCGTCGACCGGCGGTGGGGTGCCGTTGCCGTACGCGGTGACCTCGGTGACATCGCCGGCCAGCACCCGGATCAGGTCGAGCACGTGGGCGGCCTGCTCGACCACCGGCCCGCCGGAGCGGTCCCGCCGCGACCACCACGCCACCGGGGGCACCTTGTCCAGCCAGGCGCCGCTGACCATCCGCACCGGACGGTCGGCGAGCAGGTCGCGGGCCTGGTCGAGCACGCTCAGATAGCGCCAGTGGTGACCGACGGCGGTGCGCAGCCCACGCCGCGCGACCAGGTCGGCGATCCGCTCGGCGGTGCTCAGGTCGACAGCGACGGGCTTCTCCACGAACATCGGCACCCCGGCCTCGATCACCGCCTCCTCGGCGGGGCCGTGCGCGAACGGTGGCACGCAGACGTACACGGCGTCCAGATCGGCGGCCAGCAGCTCGGCGACGTCGGCGTGGACCCGCCCGCCGTGCTGTGCGACCAGCGCGGACGCGGCCTCCGGCGCGACGTCGGTGACGCCGACCAGCTCGACGTCGTCGAACCCGGCCAGTACCCGCGCGTGACGCTGTGCCACGCCGCCGGCTCCGACCAGACCCACCCGGCAGTTCCGCATCCCGACACCCCTTCGAAGACGTTTCATGTGCGATGGGAGCAGTCCCCTGGGGTGTGCGCAATCAAACGTTCATCCCCCGGGAACGAATTGTCGTCACCTCTGTGATCAAGCTGTTGCCGAGAATGCGGTTAGCGCGTGATGAGGAATGGGAACAACCAAATTCGGTTTTTCCACGCACGAACGGAGGGGTGCCCGTGCGGGATATGACATCGAGCGTGTCGCCGGTGGTGGAGGCATGGGCCACGTACCGGACGACGTCGGCGGCCGACTGGCCGACCCGTCGGCTGATGCGCGCCAAGGGTGAGACCCGGGTCAGCGTGGTGCTGCCGGCACGCAACGAGGAGGCCACCGTCGGCGCGATCGTGTCGACCATCAGGGAGCACCTGATGGATCGGGTGGCCCTGGTCGACGAGCTGATCGTGGTGGATTCCCGCTCGACGGACCGGACCGCCCAGGTGGCCCGCGCCGCCGGCGCGGAGGTGGTGAGTCAGGACGCGATGACCCGGGGGTTGCCCCGGCTCACCGGCAAGGGCGACGCGCTCTGGGCCGGGCTGGCCGCCGCCGAGGGAGACGTGGTGGCGTTCATCGACGCCGACCTGCGGGAGTTCCGGCCGCACTTCGTGAGCGGGCTGCTCGGTCCGCTGTTGACCGACCCGTCGGTCGACTTCGTGAAGGGCTTCTACCACCGGCCCCTGGTGGGCACCGCCAGCGTGGAGCAGGACGGCGGGGGCCGGGTGACCGAGTTGATGGCCCGGCCGCTGCTCAACCTCTTCTGGCCCGAGCTGGCCGGCTTCGTGCAGCCGCTCGCCGGCGAGTACGCGGGCCGCCGGGACGTGCTGGCCCAGGTGCCGTTCGTCTCCGGGTACGGGGTGGAGACGGCCATGATGATCGATCTGCTCGACCTGGTCGGCCTGGACGCGCTGGCGCAGGTCGACCTCGGTGAGCGCAAGCACCGCCACCAGGACACCGCGGCCCTCGGCCGGATGTCCGCGCAGATCATGTTGACCGCCTGGTCCCGGTTGCAACGGCGCGGCTGGGCCACCCCCGGTCTGGCGCCCGAGGCGATGCTGACCCAGTTCCGTCGCGGTGGTTCGGACACCCTGCCCAACCTGGACCGCGAGATCGTGGTCAGCGACGTCTCCATCGAGGAACGCCCGCCGTTGGCCGAACTGCGCCACCGGGTGCCCCGCCGCCGGGTGGCCGCCGCGTGAGCGCGACGAGCCTCACCGTGCTGATGAACGCCGGCCCGTGGCTGTCGGTGCCACCGCCCGGCTACGGCGGCATCGAGAACGTCATCGCCACGCTGGTGCCGGAGCTGCGGCGACTCGGCGTCCGGGTGGTGCTCGCCTCGGTGGGCAGCAGCACCCTGCCGGTGGACGAGCAGCTCTCGGTCTTCGCCGACGGACAGTTCGCCGCGTTGCAGCGGCCGTACAACCAGGTTTGCGGGATCGCCCAGGCCCACCTCGCCGGGGTCGTCCGGGAGCTGCACTCCCGCGACGACATCGACCTGGTGCACGATCACGTCGAGGCGGTCGGGCTGGCCACCCTCGCCGCGATGGGGCCGGCCGGACCGCCGACCCTGCACACCCTGCACTGGGACCTGGCCAAGCACCCGGCGCTCTACGGCAGCCTGGACGGCGGCGACCGGGTCCGGGTCAACGGCGTCTCCGCGTCGCAGCTGGCCCGCGCCCCGCTGGCGCTGCGGGAGCACTCGGTGGGGCACGTGCACCTGTCCACGCCGCTCGCCGTCGACGCCGACCGGCGGCCCCGACCGGACAAGGGCGAGCACCTGCTCATCCTGGGCCGGATCAACCCGGGTAAGGGGCAGGACGTGGGCGCCCGGCTCGCGCACCGGGTCGGTATTCCGCTGGTGCTGGCCGGCCCCGTCGGCCCGTACCACCGGCCGGCCGACCTGGCCGCGGCCGGCGACGAGGCCCGGCAGAACCCGGACGTACGGTTCTTCCTCGACGAGGTGGCACCGCACGTCGACGGTGACCTGGTCCGCTGGGTCGGCACAGTGGCCGGCCAGGAGCGTGACGACCTGCTCGCCAGCGCCCGCGCGTCGCTGTTCCCGCTGCGGTGGGAGGAGCCGGGCGGCACTGCGGTCGTGGAGTCGCTCGCTCTGGGTACGCCGGTGGTGGCCACCGCCCGGGGCTGCCTGCCGGAGCTGATCGAGCACGGCCGCACCGGGCTGCTCACCACCGACGAGGAAGAGTTGGGCGACCTCGTCCTCGCCGCCGAGTTGCTCGACCCCGACGAGTGCCGGCGGGTGGCAGCGCGGCGCTTCACGCCCGCGGTGATGGCGCAGCGTTACGTCGAGCTGTACGAGCGGGTCCGACAGTCGGCGAGCGCGCCGCGGTTGCTGCCGGCCTGACCGACGGCGGGGCCGGCCGGTTTGCCTGTCGCGCCAGCGGGTAGCCGGCAGCGCTCATGCCCGCCGCGCGACGAGGAGCCGGGAATGGTCGGACCGATGGCGCACTCCCGGGCCCGACCGAACCCGGCCGACGGCAAACCGCCGGTCCGGCGCGCGGCGGCAACCGTGGGGGTGCTGTTCCTGCTGGTCGGCGTGCTCGGCTTCGTGCCGGGGGTCACCACCGGGATGGACGCGCTGCGCTTCGCCGGCCACGACTCGGGCGCGTACCTGTTCGGCGTCTTCCAGGTGTCGGTGCTGCACAACCTGGTGCACCTGGCGTACGGGGTGGTGGGTCTGCTGTTGGCCCGGACGGTCACCGGCGCTCGGGCGTTCCTGATCGGCGGTGGCGCGGTCTACCTGGTGCTCTGGCTCTACGGGCTGGCAGTGGATCACGACACCGGGGCGAACGTGCTGCCGGTCAACGACGCCGACGACTGGCTGCACCTGGGGCTCGGCGTCGGCATGATCGCACTGGGCGTCCTGACCGGCCGGCCCCGTCGCTGACCGCCGATCCCCGTCCTGACCGGCCGGCCCCGCCCCTGACCTGGGGTTGCGGGGCGTGACGTGCGTCGCCCCGCCGTCGGTCCGGTTTGATCGGGAACGGCCTCGGGTAGTTGGCAGATCCCGACCCAGCAGCGAATTGAGGCGCCGATGTCGAGCGGGATCACCTGCGAGGTGCGTACCACTGCACCGGTGGCGGTCGTCCGGCTCACCGGTCCCCTGCACCTGGGCACGATGCGCTCGGTGCACAAGGCGCTCAGCGACGCGCTGGTCGACCAGCCGGAGGCGCTGGTTGTCGACATGGCCGGGGTGAGCGTGGAGGACCGGTTGGCGCTGTCAGTGTTCGCCGCGACCGCCCGCCGGGCCGAGGAGTGGCCGGCGGTGCCGGTGCTGCTCTGCTCCCCGTCGCCGATCGCCGCGCGATGGTTGGCCGAGTCGACCACGTGCCGGGTGCTCCCGGTCTCCGCGGACTGCGCGGAGGCGACCCGGTTGGCCGGCACGACGTCCACGTTGCGGATGCGGGCCCGGCTGGAGCCGGTCGCCGGGGCCTGCCGGCGGGCCCGCGAGTTGGTCACCGAGGCGTGTGCGCGGTGGAACCTGCCCGACGCGTCCGGCCCGGCCGCGTTGGTGCTGAGCGAGCTGGTGGGCAACGTGGTGCGCCACGCCGGCACGCCGATGCAGGTGACGGTGACCCTGCGCCGGCCGTATCTGCACCTGGCGGTGGTGGACGGCAGCAGCGCCGAGGCCCGTGCGGGCGGGACGGACCTGCACGCCGAGGGTGGGCGAGGATTGATGCTGGTCCGGGAGCTGACCCAGCGGTGGGGCAGCGTGCCTGCCGGTCAGGGCAAGGCCGTCTGGGCGATGCTGCCGGCAACCTGAGGGTTCGAGGCGCTTGCGCCCGGTACCAGCGTTCTGACCGAATTTACCGCTCTGGCCTGGTTACATGGTGCGAGGGTCGGGTAGGCACGCCCGTCCTTTCTACCGTCACGACGGGGTGAGCAGCCATGCCCAAGCGGGTAACCACGGAACCCGGTCGCGATCGGGGCCCGGCGATCCTGGCACCGGCACGTTTCGGGGGCTTCCCGGGAGCGGTACGGGCGCCGATCCCCGGCAACTCTCTGATCAAGTTCCTCGCCACTACCGACCACAAGCAGATCGGCCTGCTGTATCTGCTGACCTCCTTCGGGTTCTTCCTGCTGGCCGGCCTGGAGGCGATGCTGATCCGGGCCGAACTGGCCCGCCCGGGGATGCAGTTCCTCTCCTCCGAGCAGTACAACCAGCTCTTCACCTCGCACGGCGCGGTGATGCTGCTGCTGTTCGCCACGCCGGCGGCGTTCGGGTTCGCCAACTACATCGTGCCGATCCAGATCGGCGCACCGGACGTGTCGTTCCCCCGTCTCAACGCGCTCGCCTACTGGCTCTACCTCTTCGGCGGCCTCATGGTGGTCGGCGGGTTCCTCGCCCCGGGCGGCTCGGCGGACTTCGGCTGGACCGCCTACGTCCCGCTGAGCAGCGTCGAGAACAGCCCCGGCGTGGGCGCGAACATGTGGGTGCTCGGCCTGGTCGTCTCCGGGCTCGGCACCATCCTCGGCGCGGTCAACCTGATCACCACGATCCTCACCCTGCGCGCGCCCGGCATGACCATGTTTCGGATGCCGATCTTCACCTGGAACATGCTGTTCACCAGCGTGCTGGTGATCCTCGTCTTCCCGCTGCTGGCCGCCGCGCTGCTGGCGCTCTCGGCCGACCGGTTGCTCAACGCGCACGTGTACGACGCGGCCACCGGCGGCCCGATGCTCTGGCAGCACCTGTTCTGGTTCTTCGGCCATCCCGAGGTCTACATCATCGCGTTGCCGTTCTTCGGCATCATCACCGAGATCATCCCGGTCTTCTCCCGCAAGCCACTCTTCGGCTACACGGGGATCGTGCTGGCCACCATCGCCATCACCGTGCTGTCGATGACGGTCTGGGCGCACCACATGTTCGCCACCGGCCAGGTGCTGCTGCCGTTCTTCAGCATCCTGAGCTACCTGATCGCGGTGCCCACCGGTGTGAAGTTCTTCAACTGGATCGGCACCATGTGGAAGGGCCAGCTCACCTTCGAGACGCCGATGCTGTTCGCCATCGGCTTCCTGGTCACCTTCCTGCTCGGCGGCCTCACCGGCGTCCTGCTGGCCAGCCCGCCGGTCGACTGGCACACCCACGACAGCTACTTCGTGGTGGCGCACTTCCACTACGTGGTGTTCGGCACAGTGGTCTTCGCCCTCTTCGGCGGCTACTACTTCTGGTGGCCGAAGATGACCGGGCGCCTGCTCGACGAGCGGCTCGGCAAGGCGCACTTCTGGACCATGTTCATCGGCTTCCACGGCACCTTCCTGGTGCACCACTGGCTGGGCAGCGAGGGCATGCCGCGCCGGTACGCCGACTACCTGCCCACCGACGGCTTCACCACTCTCAACACGATCTCCAGCATCTTCGCGTTCATCCTCGGCCTGTCCACCCTCTTCTTCATCTACAACGCCTGGAAGTCCTGGCGGTACGGGGCTGTGGTGACGGTGGACGACCCGTGGGGCTTCGGCAACTCCCTCGAATGGGCCACCAGTTGCCCGCCGCCGCTGCGTAACTTCGACCGGATGCCCCGGATCCGCTCCGAGCGCCCCGCCTTCGACCTGAAGTACGGCCCGCTCGTCGCCGATCTGGGCCGCGACCTGCCGCAGCGCACCACCAAGCCGCCGCAGCAGTTCGCCGAGGAGTTCCGGTTGGAGCACCACGCCCCGGAGTCGCCGTCCGCCGAGGGCGCGCACGGCGCCCGCGACGCTGTCGACTACCAGCCGGCGCCGCGCTCCGGCGCCCGGCCGGTGGACGTGCCGGAGCCCGAGGGCGTCCGCCGGCCGAGCTTCGAGCAGAGCGACCCACCGAAGGACGCCGAGGACGCGCCGAAGCCGCACGAGCGTTGGCGCCACCCGCACAGCGACGGCAACCCCGAAGAGCACTGACCAGGGGTACGCGCGGAAGGGCCGACACCCAGCGGGGTGTCGGCCCTTCGCGTGTCCGTGTGCGTCAGTCCCGGGCCGGCGACAGGCCGGCGGCGGTGAGCGAGCGGCGTACCGCGGGCTGGACCCGGGTCAGCCGCAGCGGCACCCCGGTCCGCTCCGCCGCGTCCCGACCGGCCATCAGCGCGGCGATCCCACCGGCGTCGAAGCCACCCGCGCCGACCAGGTCGACGACCACCTCGCTGGGCTGGCCGGTGACCGCCTCCAGCATGGCCCGGCGCAGCTGGTCCGCGCCGTCGCGGTCGATCTCGCCGCCGACCTCGACCACCACCGAGTCGCCGTTCTGCTTGACCGAGATCCGGGTCTTGCCCGGGTCGGGTTCGGCGGCGCCGTTCTGCCATGGCGGCGGCGCGTCGGCGAGCATCGCCTGACGCAGCCAGGTGAGCGCCCGCGACAGCAGCCGGGACACATGCATCTGCGAGATGCCGAACCGGGCGGCGATCTCCGCCTGGGTCTGGTTGCCGTAGAAGCGCATCGCGAGGATCCGTCGCTCACGCCAGGGCAGTCGGTGCAGCAGGCCGCTCACCGTCACCCGGTCGTCGACCGACTCCAACGCGTTGTCGGACTCGCCGACCAGGTCACCGAACTCGGCGGAGCTCTCCCCACCCACCGGCGCGTTCAGCGAGGCCGGGCTGTAGCCGGCCGCCGACTCCAGTGCGGCGAGGATCTCCTCCTCCGGTGTCTCCAGCCGGGCCGACAGCTCGGCCACCGACGGGGCCCGGGACAGCTCGCTGGTGAGCGCGGCGGTGGCCTGCCCCACCTCGAGGATCAAATCCCGCAGCCGGCGGGGCACGTGTACACCCCAGGTACGGTCCCGGAAGTGCCGTTTGATCTCGCCCACGATGGTGATCGCGGCGTACGCGGTGAAGGAGCCCCGTTCCGGGTCATAGCGGTCGACGGCGTTGACCAGCCCCAGCCGGGCCACCTGCTCCAGGTCCTCCAGCGGCTCCCCCCGCCCCCGGTAGCGGCGTGCCAGCCGGCCGGCGAACGGCAGCGCGAAGCGCACCAGGTCGTCCCGGGCCTCCCCCCGCCGCTCCGGCGGCAGCCCGGCGATCCGGGCCGCGTACGCCATCGCCGCCGCGTCGAGATCCTCCAGACCTCGATCGTTGGGTGGTGGTGGGGTCGTGGTCGTGGTCGTGCTCGTCTGTCCGAACATCCGCGCCTCCCTCAGGAAGGTCCCCCGCCCGGATCGGGAAACCGGTCGTGCGCGTGGTCGAGCCACGCACCGGGCCGGAAAGTGGGTCAGTGACTGGGATGCCAGCGGGCGACACCGCCTCTACGCAGCGCAATCAGGCCGTCGCAGCCAGCGATGTTCCCGCTCCGTAGGTACTCAATCACGGGACCCCGGGTTCGCGAGGATGTTTCGGCGTGCTCCGTCTCAGGAGACCAACAACCCCTGGTGGCCGCCGCTGTCGCGGAGCACTGCCAGTGCCTCGGCGACCCCCAGCGGGGGCGGCGTGGGCAGGTCGTACGGCTGGGCGCGCAGCACCTCGGTGGCCCGGCGGGTGGGCACCGAGGTGACCGGGTAGCCCCGGGCGGTGGTGCGGTCCAGCGCCCGACGCCGCCGGCCGAAGCCGGCCACGGCCAGCCACTGCGGCAGCCCGGCCAGCGCGGGTGAGCGCACCCCCGGCGGCTCGGGCAACACGTCCACCGAGCTGAACGCCTCGCTGCCGGCGAGCCACCACTCGGCCTCGTCGACGCTGCGGCGGGTGGCGTTCTCACACCAGTACGGCACCAGCCCCGCCCGCACCACCTGCCACGGGTCGAGCAGTCGACCGCACTCCACCACCAACCGGTCACCGGTCTTGCCGGCGCGCCGCAGCCACCGTCGGTACAGGTCGGCCACGCCCGCGCTCAGCGCCGCCGGCCGGGGCACCAACACCCGGTGCAGTGGGTGCTGGTGCCCGGTGGACCAGTCCCGCGCGGCCACCTCGAAGCCCGAGTCGACGCCGTGCTCGGCGTACGCCGACGGCACCGACACCTCCGGCGGCTCCCACCGAGACGCGTCGCCGCCGACGGAGCGCAGCACCTGCCGCAACGCGTGGCTGTCCGGGTGGAAGTCCACCGGGTCCAGCCCGCTGCCCGGGCAGCCCACCTGGAAGCTGTGCCCCGGTCCGCGCTCCAGCACCGGCCAGGTGCGCGCGTCGCGGACCAGCAGCACGGGGGCACCCGGCACCAGCCGGTCGGCCAGAAACCGCGCGTACGCGGCCGGTAGGGCCCTCCACGCGGCGGTCAGCGACACGGTCGCCCCGGTCAGCGCGCCACGGCTGGCCGGGCAGTGCACCTGGCGCAGGTGCAGGTCGGCGTTGCCGGCGAGCAACCGGGTGGCGAGTGCCGCGCCGTGCTCCGCTGCCTCCGCCGGGCGGTCCACAGCGCCGTCGGACCAGTGCACTGTCATCTCGAAGCCCGCCGGCAGCCACGGCACGCCGAGGGCCACCGCGAGGTGCGCGGCCGCGCCGTGCGGAGAGCCGATCAGCACTCCGGGATACCGCCGACGGGGGTACTGGTCGACGAACCAGCGGGCCACCCTCGCGGCGTCCACCTCGTCGATCTGGGCCACTGTGAGCGCGACCCGGCCGGCGGCGCGGGTGACCGCGGCACGGCGTACCGGCTCGGGGGCGCCGGGGAACCGCGACGTCGGCCCGGTGTGCCCGAGGTCGGCGCAGTCGACCCCGCGCAGCGCCCGGGCGGTGGCGGCGACCAGCACCCGGGCGGAGCTGCCCGCGGCCACGACCCGGTCGCCGGCGAGACCGGCACCATCGGCCGTGAGCCCCTTGTGCACCTTGTGCACCGGCCCCACCTTGCCTCGTTCGCTCACCACGCGGCCCGGCTTCCCGTCCCGATGGGGTTCAAACGGGGCATCACCCACCCGGCGGCACATTCCGCTGGTCAGCGGGGTGCCCCGGTCATCACCGGCGTTCGGCGGCGCGGGTTTCGCCAGGGCCAGGACGGGCACTTCCGGGGCCATGCGCACCGACGACACCAGCGAGCCAGCCGCCGCCACGATCACCCCGTACGAGGACGGACCGCTGCTGGTCCGCGGCGACTTCGAGTTGGTCACCCCGGACGGCGAGCGCATCGACGCGCGGCGGGGCACTGTGGCGTTGTGCCGGTGCGGAAAGTCGGCGCTCAAGCCCTTCTGCGACGGCACCCACAAGGCGATCGACTTCCGCGCGGGAAGCACCCGTGAGGGCTGACCCCGCGTGGCCGCGTCAGACAGCGAAAGGACGCGGAGGGGCCGCACCAGAGGCACGTCCCACCCAACAGCCGGTCGTCTGAGCTCGCAGGCCCACGCGTGATCCGTCGGCTTCCCGGATGCGACGAGCCCCTCGGATCAGACGAGCGCGGGCGGGGCCACCTCGGGCGACGCGACAAGCGAGACCTTGGGCGGCACTGCCGGCGGGGCGGGTGCGCGCAGCGAACTACGGCCGGCGGCCCAGCTGTCCAGCAGGTGCGCGGCGAACAGTCGGTCCACGGCGAGCCCAGCCGCAGCGCCGAAGAGCACGTCGGAGGCGAGGGCCGGCTCGGCGCGGACCAGGCCGCCGCACATGTCGTGAGCGGCGATCTGCTCGTGCACCGCGTCGGCCTCGACGTGCTCGTCGTAGAAGCGGGTGGCAACCTCGTCGAAGCCGAGCCGGCGCAACCCGTTGCCGTAGCGGCGGTTCGGCAGCGAGGAGGTCATCTCGAACGCGGCCAGGTGCCCGAGCAGCGCGCCGCGCAACCGTCGGTGCAGCCCGAACAGCGACATCAGGTTGTTTGTCGCCAACGTCACCGCCGGCGCCACGTCGACGTATGCGCCGTAATCGGTGTCCAGGCCCAGCCGGTCGAGGGTGCTCCGGAACAGCTCTGCGTGCATCCGGTCCAGCCGACCGTTGCCGTACTCGTCGGTCTGGATCTCCACGAGCGCGGCCTTGGCCGGACCACCGAGGCGGGGCAGCGCCCAGCTGTGCGGGTCCGCCTCCCGCAGGTGGTAGACGGAGCGGTGGGTGACGAACTCGCGGAACTGGTTGAGGTCGGCGCGGCGTTGCAGCGTCGCGGCCAGCGACGGCCCGTCGTCGGCCGCGACCAGTTCGGCCAGGCCGGCCGCCACCCCGGCGGCGGGCACCGACGGCGCGCCGACCAACCGACGCAGCGCCGCCTCGAAGACCCGTTCGCAGCGGGCGCGCAGCGCCAGTAGCGTCGGCTGCCACTCCCACGACTCGTCCACCCCGCGCCAGCCCCGGTAGTGCAGCTCGTAGCAGAGGAACAGCGTCAGCTGCAGGTCCTCGTCGGTGAACGGGTCCGCAGGGTAGAGGTCGACGCCGAGATTGGCCGGCAGGTCGTGCGGCGGGTGCCGCAGAGCCTCCACGACCTCCGCGGAGAGCGGACCTCGCGCCGTCGGCACTGTCGCGGGACCGTAGCGGCGGTCGGCGGACTCGGACATGGGACCTCCAGCGTCGTTGGGCCGCTACTCATGCCCTGGTCCGGGGTGGCTAAACGAGGTCGTCGGCGTTAGCGGTGACCTCCACCTGCTCGCGGACCTTCCGGGCCGGAGCGCCCTCGGCGTACAGGCCCCGCAGGTCGGCGAAGGCGGGCTCCGGCGGCGCCAGCGACACCGCCGGGTCGACGACCGCCTCCAGTACGCAGGGACGGTCCGCGGCGAGGGCCTCGTCCCAGGCCGCGCCGACCAGCTCCGGACGGTCCACCCGCACCCCGTGCAGCCCGAGCAGCCGGGCCCACCCGGCGTACGGCACGTCGGGGCGGCGGTGGGTCGGGTCGGACGACGGTTGTCGCCCGCCGCCCATGCCGTTCTGGTCCCGGTTGTTGAGCACCAGCACCACCAGCCGCGGGTCGCGCCACTGCTGCCAGAGGTGCGAGACGGTGATCAGTTCGGCGAGCCCGTTGAGCTGCATCGCCCCGTCACCGACCAGCGCTACCACCGGCTGGTCGGGCGCGGCGAGCTTGGCCGCCACCGCGTACGGCAGCGCGCAGCCCATCGAGCCGAGAGTTCCGCACAGCTGCGCGTCGACCCCCGGTGGCAGGGTGAGGTGCCGGGCGTACCAGTAGAGGACCGAGCCGACGTCGACGGCGACAGCGCCGGTGCTCGGCATCCGGGCGGACAACTCCTGCAGGACGAGCTGCGGGTTGACCGGGTCCGCGGCGGCGGCGACCCGTTCGGCGGCGACCTCCCGCCAGCGGTCCACCGAACTCTCCACTGTGGCGCGCCACTGCTGTTCGGGCCGGCCGCCCAATCGGCGCAGCAGCGCCCGCAGCGTCTCGGCGGCATCACCGACCAGCGGCACGTCGGCCGGGTAGCGGGTGCCGATCCGGCGGCCGTCGATGTCGATCTGCACGGTGCGCGCCTGCTCGGGCATCGGAAAGTAGTCGGTCCACGGGTCGTTGGTGCCGACCATCAGCAGCGTGTCGCAACCACCCATCAGCTCGGCCGCCGCCGGGGTGCCGACCTCGCCGAGCACCCCGGTGTGGAACGGCAGCCGCTCGTCGAGCACCGGCTTGCCGAGCAGTGAGGTGGCCACCCCGGCGCCCAGCCGGTCGGCGATCTCGATGATCTCGGCGGCCGCGTCCCGACCACCCTGGCCCACCAGGATCGCGGTCCGCTGGCCGCCGCCGAGCAACTGCGCGGCGGCGTCCAGGTCCGCGTCGTGCGGCAGGACCCGGGCCAGCGGTTCGCCGGGGGTCGCCGTGATCACCCCGGCGCCGTACGACTGCAGGTCGGGCACCAGCGCCTCCTGCAACTGTCGGGGCAGCACCACGCACGTCGGGCTGCGGGTCGCCGCCGCCGTGCGGAACGCCTGGTCCAGCAGCGCCCCCACCTCGTCCGGGCTGCGGCCGTACCGGACGAACTGGTTGCAGACGTCCCCGAAGAGCCGGCTCAGCCCGATCTCCTGGTGCGCGCCGCCGAGCGGCCCGGAGATGTCCTCCCCGACGATGGCCACCACCGGCTTGCTGTCCAGCTTCGCGTCGTAGAGGCCGTTGAGCAGTTGGACCGCGCTGGGCCCCTGGGTGGCGAGGCAGACCCCGATGCCGCCGGTGAACTTGGCGTGCCCGGTGGCCATGAACGAGGCGGTCTCCTCGTGCCGGGCCGGGATGAACGCCGGCTCGCCGCCGGTGCGGTCCAGCGCGTCGACAAGTGGAGCGATCGCCTCGCCCGGGTACCCGAAGGCGCGGGGTACCCGCCACGCCAGCAACCGCTCCACCACGACATCCGCAACCGTTCGGTCAACCATTGCCGCGTCCCGGTGTGCTGGGGTCGACGTAGCGCAGTACCGCGCCGACCCCGTCGGTGAGGTCGGGCGCCTCGTCGGCGCCGAGCACTGTCAGTGCCGCGTCCGTGCCGACGAGCGCCCGGACCAGCGCCGCGTCGGCGCGTACCCGCTGCGGGTCGGCCACCGACATGGCGGCCAGCTGCCCCGGGTCGACGGCGATCTCGGTGGGTTCCGCGCCGATCCACAACTCGCCGTTGGCCGACGGGTCGTCCACGATGAGCATCATGTCGACCTGGTTGCGTTGCAGGGCCGAGACGACCGCGTCGAGCCCGCCGCCCACGTCCTCCTGCACGCCGAACTTGTCCAGCGCGTCGCTGATCCGCTGGTCGGCGATCTCCGCGATGGTCTGCACCGTGAGGTCGTCCAGCATCGTCTGGTCGGCGCCGCCGGCCCGTGACCCGGCATCGGTACGGACCACCAGGTCCTGCCAGCGCTCGGGCATCTGGGCGGCGATCATCCCGGTGGCCCGGACGTCACCGGCGACCACCACCACGTCCGCGCCAACGCGGTCGGCCAGTTGCACTGTCGCCGCGGTGACGTCGCCGGCGTTCTGGTGCCACGCCTCCATGGCCGCCCGCTGGTAGCGCGACTGGGACCAGCCGCCGGGCTTCGCCCGTCGCAGCGGGTACTCGTCCCGGCCGGCGACGTGCGCTCGTCGGGGCACCCCGCCGGCGCTGACCGCCATCGCGTCGGCGCCGAGCCGGTCGGCGACCACACGTACCCAGGCCACCTGTTCGCCGCGCTGGGCGAGCAATGGCATCACGTGCGGCAACGGGCCGACGTGGGCCAGGTCCCGCAGTGGCGGCGCGGACAGGTACTCGGAGAGCACCACCTGGCCACGGCTTGCGAAGAGCGCCAGGCCGTAGTCCCCGACCATCGGATCATGACCTCGGACCACCCGGTCCAGCGCGGCGATGCTCGCCTCGTCCGCCCCCTGTTCGGCCAGGCTGCGCTCCAGGGCACGCCAGCGCAGATCCAACGCGGGATGGGCGTCCTCCGTGTCCGCGGAGGCGTCCAGATACACCGAGCACCACGGCCCGGGACGGTCGTAGAGCGGGCGCAGGAAGGACAGCTGCATGCTCGACCCCTTTCCAGCTCGGCCCCCCGCTTACCCGGGTCGCCCGGGATGTCACCTCGCGGCCGTGAGCCCGTGACCAGGTTTCATTCACGTCGTTCAACCGAGGACGTCGATACGATCTGTGAACACAAGCGGACTCTCGGTGGTGGGAATGGACAGCGGACTCGATACCCGACGGATCGTGCACCCGACGGAACGAATCGTCACCGGGCGGCTGATCCGTCTGCTCGACGGCTACACCCGTGAGGTGCGCATCGGTCAGCCGGTGCTGGTGGCGGTGCTCGCGGCGGCGGCCTTCGCCCGGCTGCCCGCCCTGCTGCTGCGCTCGCTCTTCTCGTTCGGCGGCGGCGGCACCCGCCGTCGTTGGAAAGAGCTGAAGCAGGGTCCGGAATACCTGGTCACCCCGGTGCGGCTCCGCAACGCCGCCGGTCAGCTCTGCGAGGTGGAGCTGCACGGTCACCTGCCGCAGAGCGCCCTGCACCCGGCGGATCAGGTGCAGCTCACACTGCGCCCGCAACGCGACCCGGAGTTGCCGCCCCGGATCGAGCGGATCGTCAACCTCACCACCGGGCAGTTGCTGACGCCGCGTACGGCGACGCTCTGGTCGCACCTCGGGCCGCCACTGCTGTTGCAGGCGTTCCTGGGCACGCTGCTGCTGGCCGGCATCGCGGCCTGCTCCGCGCTGACCTGACCGGCCCCGGCGGTTCGACTCGGCGCGGTGCGCGGGCGGGTCGGCGGCTCAGCCGACCGGGGCGGGCTCGCGGGCCGGCTGCCGATCGACGCCGAGCATGCCCCGGCGGCGGGCCCAGCGCTCGAAGGCCAGGGTGGCGAACGGCGGTACCGCGCTGGCCAGGGCCACCCCCGTGGCCAGCAGGCTCCACCGGTGCAGCCGGGCCACGGCGAGCACCAGCAGGACGTACGCGACGAACAGGCCGCCATGGATCGGCCCGAAGATCTTGACGCCGAGCTCGTTGTCCGGCGGACCGTACTTGACCAGCATGCCGACCAGCAGGGCCAGCCAGGAGCAGGCCTCGGCGATCGCCGCCGCGACGAACAGCCGGGTCACCTTCTCGCGCATCCGCACGCCACCACCTCTCGGGCCGCAATGCTATCGGTCCGCTCCGGCTGGGCTAACGGGGCGGGCAGTTGGGTAGGAAAGGGCCCTCGGGTCTTCCCCCGCCCGCCGATCACGTGCGAGGTTAGGGGGACCAGCGGTGACGGGGTGGTGACCATGGGCGAGGACGTCGGCGTACGAACCTTCAGTCGAGAGGATCGGGCCCGCTACCGCGACAAGGTCCGCCGCTGCCTGGATGTCTTCGCCGAGATGCTGCGCGAGTCCCGCTTCGACCTCGACCGGCCGATGACCGGCGTGGAGATCGAGCTGAACCTGGTCGACGAGGCGTCGAATCCGGCGATGCGCAACGCCGACGTGCTGGCGGCCATCGCCGACCCGAGCTTTCAGACCGAGCTGGGCCAGTTCAACGTCGAGATCAACGTGCCGCCGCGCCGGCTGACCGGCACCGGCACCGCCGACTTCGAGGAGTACGTGCGGGCCAGCCTCAACGCCGCCGAGGTGAAGGCCCGGGCGATCGGCGCGCACATGGTCATGATCGGCATCCTGCCGACGCTGCGCCCCGAGCACCTGACCGCCGAGACGCTGTCGGCCAACCCCCGTTACAAGCTGCTCAACGAGCAGATCTTCGCGGCCCGCGGCGAGGATCTGCCGATCGCCATCAGCGGGGTGGAACGTCTGGCGGTCACCGCCGACACGATCACCCCGGAGGCGGCCTGCACCAGCACCCAGTTCCATCTCCAGGTCAGCCCGGCCCAGTTCGCCGACTACTGGAACGCCGCCCAGGCGGTGGCCGGCGTCCAGGTCGCGGTCGGCGCGAACTCGCCGCTGTTCTTCGGCCGGGAGTTGTGGCGCGAGACCCGCATTCCGCTGTTCCAGCAGGCCACCGACACCCGGTCGGAGGAGATCAAAGCCCAGGGGGTACGCCCCCGGGTCTGGTTCGGCGAACGCTGGATCACCAGCGTGTTCGACCTGTTCGAGGAGAACGTGCGCTACTTCCCGGCGTTGCTGCCGGTCTGCGATCCGGAGGACCCGGCGCAGGCCCTGGCGGCCGGTGAGGTGCCCAGTCTGGCCGAGTTGCGCCTACACAACGGCACCGTCTACCGGTGGAACCGCCCGGTGTACGACGTGTCGCGTGGCCGGCCGCACCTGCGGGTGGAGAATCGGGTGCTGCCCGCCGGCCCGACCGTGCTGGACACCATCGCCAACGGCGCCTTCTACTTCGGGTTGGTGCGCGCCCTCGCCGAGTCGGACCGGCCACTGTGGTCGCAGATGTCGTTCAGCGCCGCCGAGGAGAACTTCACCAGCTGCGCCCGGCACGGCATCGACGCGCAGGTCTTCTGGCCCGGTCTTGGTTACCTGCCCGTCACCGAGTTGGTGTTGCGCCGGTTGCTGCCGATGGCGCATCACGGCCTGGACCGGTGGGGGCTGGACCCGGCCGAGCGTGACCGGTTGCTCGGCATCATCGAGCAGCGCTGCCTGACTGGGCGCAACGGCGCGACCTGGCAGGTGGAGACGCTGCACCGGTTGGAGTCGGCCGACCACCTGGACCGGCCGGAGGCGCTGCGCGAGGTGGTCCGACACTACGTCGACCTGATGCACAGCAACCGGCCGGTGCACGAGTGGCCGATCCCGTGAGCACACCGGACGGGTGGCCCGGTCGGCGCGGGGCTCAGCCTCGCGGGGTGGGAACACCGAAGAGGTCGGTGATGCCGCCGGGAAGCTGAGCGAGCAGGTCATGACGCTCGTCGTCGTTCAGTGCCTCGGCGACGGTACGCAACACCGCCTGGGCGTGTTGGCGCACATGGTCCGCGTTCGCGACCTGTTCGCGGTCCCCGACGTGCTTCAGGAACTCGCCGACGTCCCACCGACGGCCCTGCGCGTTGCGCGTGACCGACCCGTTCAGCCGCTCCGGTAGCTGTGCCGCCAGGTTGTCCGCCTCCTGTCCGGCGAGCCGTTCACCGAGCACCGACAGGACGGCCTGTATGGACCGCACTGCCTCGTTCTCACCGAGGCCCGCGCGCTGTCGTACCGTGGCGATCATCTGCTCGTACTCCATGCCCCGCTCCTCTGGTCTCGTCGGCATGCCGTCAGGCCTGCCTGCTGACGAACGGGGCGAGTTCCCAGGCTCCCTCGCCACAAACGGGGTCACGCGCGGATCCGGACTCCCCGCCATCGGCGGCCGGGGCCTCACAAAACATGCCAGTCGCGTCACTCGGGTTGCCAGCTGAGCCAGGCGTCCTTTGTGGACCCCCACCCGGATCGTGGACTGTCGTAGGCTGTGGCAGCTCGCACGCATCGTCTGATCACGATGAGGGGACGCCGGTGGCCACTTCTGGAACAGACCCAGCCGCGATCCAGGGGCCCGCGCGGTTGCCCCTGTCCCGTCGACACATGCTGCGGATGGGAGCGGCGGCGGCCGGCGGCGCGGTGCTCGTCGGCTCGACGCAGTCCACGTCCGCGCAGGCCGCGCCGGCTGGTGCGAAGCGCGTCCTGCGGGCACCGGCGCTGGCACCCGGTGACCGGGTCCGGGTCGTCTCGCCCGGCAGCACGCCCGACCCCACGAACATGGCTCGCGGCATCGAGATCCTGCGGAGCTGGGGCCTGGAGGTCGAGCTGGGCAAGCATGTCTTCACCAAGTACGGCTATCTGGCCGGCACCGACGCACAGCGGCTGGCCGACCTGAACGCCGCCCTCACCGACCCGGGAATCCGTGCCGTCTTCGCCGCCCGTGGCGGTTACGGCACCCAGCGGATCGTCGACCAGATCGACGTCTCCGCTCTGCGCCGGGACCCCAGGGTGGTCGTCGGTTTCAGCGACATCACCAGCATCCACGGCAAGCTGTGGCGCGATACCGGCCTGGTCACCTTCTACGGCCCCATGGTCAACTGGAGTGACGACCGCACCGGCCCCGACTCGGCCGAGGCGCTCCGCAGGGCGGTGATGACCACCGCACCGGTCACGATCTCCCGAGACCCGGCCGAGACAGCGGCTTCCGTGGTGGTGCCGGGGCGGGCATCGGGGCCCCTGCTCGGCGGCTGCCTGACGCTGATCTCCACCTCGCTCGGCGCGGAGGACTCCCCGAAGTTCGACGGCGCGATCCTCTTCTTCGAGGACGTGGACGAGGCTCCGTACAGCATCGACAGCATGCTGACCGAGCTGCGCCGGGTGGGCGTGCTGCCCAGGGTCGCCGGTGTGGTCATCGGCCAGATCACCAACAGTGTCGGTGAACCGGGCGAGTGGGACGCGGCGGCCGTGCTCAAGGACCGCCTGTACGACCTTGGCGTGCCGGTCCTGGGCGGGCTCCGGCTGGGGCATGGCAACGGTCAGCTCACCGTTCCGCTGGGCTCGCGCGCCACGATCGACGCCGCAGCAGGGACCCTGACTGTGGAGCCGGGAGTCCGCCCGCGCTAGGGCTCAGACGTTCACGGTGGTGCTCGGCCCACGGCACTGAGCGATGCCGGTACTGTGAACCACCATGATCGACCAGCGGGCTACCCCACAGCCCCTCCCTGCCGAGCGTGTGCTGGAACTTGCCGCGCCGATGCTTGCCGAGGTCGGTGGCCAGTGGCTGCTGACCGAAGGGCCGATGCTGCGGTCGGGATCGTTGGGTGTCCGGGTTCTTCCGTCGGACAGCGACGATTACCGCCACCTGGACCTGGAGATCCTGCTGAATGTCGACCGGCCGGACGTGCCAACGGTCGTCGACTGCACGCTTGGCCTCGCGGCTGATCCGGTCGAGGCGGCCCGTCAGGCGATCCAGGCGTGGATTGAGACCTGCCTGGTGACGGTCCTGGAGATGATCGAGCAGAAAGGACGGCTGGCGAACCACTTCAGATCCGGCGACCAGGGCGGGTTCGCCGGCTGGCACGCGATAGTCGGCAGTGCGACCGGGTGGTCCGTTGACGGATCGCAGGCTAAGCAGGAGTGGTTCACCGAGGCGATGCCGTGGTCGACCCTGGCGCCGGTGATCGCGGCCGGGCTCGACCGCCCGTACCTCAACGGCGTTCGCATGCTTGTCGGCCAGGGCGGTGACTCCACCGAGTGCGAGGTCCGGATCAACGGCCAGCGGCACGAACCGTCCGCCGCGGCGCTCGCCGCCCTGGACTGGCCGCGTACCGACCGTTTCGGCCTGGCACGCACCTTCGTCCTCCTGGTCGGCCCCGACTAAGCCTTGACCGCAACGGTGGTCGGGTTGGTAAGGCCGCCCTCGTGGCGGGGTCCCGCGTGTCACCAGGCGCGGCCAACGTTCGTGGTCACAGCACTAGCTGCCGGACAACGGGGAACCGTTTGGAGCTCGCGGCAGCGGGCGCGCAGAGCGACCCGCAGTGGTGGTCGGCTCCTTTGGAGCTGAATCGTTCACGACATCAGCTCTCCAAAGGCAGCGCGTGAGGCATCCCCCGGCCGGCATACCTGGCCGCCACTCAAACCTTCAACAGCACCTTCGTACAGTCGTCCTGCTTCTTCTGGAAGATCTTGTAGCCCTTCGGTGCGTCACGCAGCGGCATCCGGTGGCTGACGATGAAGCTCGGGTCGATCTCACCGCGCTGGATGCGCTCCAGTAGCGGCCGGGTGTAGCGCTGGACGTGGCACTGACCGGTCCGCATGACCAGCGAGCGGTTCATGAACGCGCCCATCGGGAACTTGTCGACGAAACCGCCGTACGCGCCGACGACCGAGACCACCCCACCGGAGCGGCAGGCGAGGATCGCCTGCCGGAGGGCGAACGGTCGTTCCGTCTCGACTCGTGCGACCTGCTTGGCCCGGTCGTACGCGTACATGGCGGCGTTGCCGTGGTGACCCTCCAGGCCCACCGCGTCGATGCACGCGTCGGGGCCCCGGCCGGCGGTCATCTCGTTGAGGGTGTCCAGCACGTCGGCTTCCTCGTAGTTGATCGTCTCGGCGTCGATGTGCTCCTCGGCCAGCCGCAGCCGGTACGGGAACCGGTCGATGACGATCACCCGCTCCGCGCCGAGCAGCCGGGCGCTGGCCGCGGCGAGCAGCCCGACCGGCCCGGCGCCCCAGACGGCGATCACCTGCCCGGGTTTGATGTCGCACATCTCGGCGCCCATGTAGCCGGTCGGGAACACGTCGGCCAGCATGACCGCCTGGTCGTCGCTGATCTCGTCGGGCACCTTGACCGGGCCGACGTCGGCGAACGGCACCCGGGCGTACTCGGCCTGGCCGCCGGCGTAGCCGCCGAGCAGGTGCGAGTAGCCGAAGATGCCGGCCGGCGAATGCCCCATGATCTTCTCGGCGATGCCGGCGTTCGGGTTGGAGTTCTCGCAGACCGAGTAGAGGCCGCGCTGGCAGGACGAGCAGTGCCCGCAGGCGATCGGGAAGGGCACCACCACCCGGTCGCCGGGAGCGAGGTTGCGAACCTGCGGGCCCACCTCCACCACCTCGCCCATGAACTCGTGGCCGAGGATGTCGCCCTTGCGCATCGCGGGTATGTAGCCGTGGTAGAGGTGCAGGTCGGAGCCGCAGATCGCTGTGGTGCTGATCCGGACGATCGCGTCCCGGGCGTTCATGATCTTCGGGTCGGGTACGTCGATGACCTTGACGCTGTCGGCGCCCATCCAGGCGGTGGCCTTCATTCTCGGTCCCTTCGGAGAGCTCGGGCGGTCAGCGACGGGACGCCGGCAGCGGCTGGGCGGGTCGCTGCATGGCCTGTTGGCGTACGGAGATGCCGTTGGGGCTGCCCTCGGAGCGGACGACCTCGCCGGTCTCCAGCACCTGCTTGAACCGGCGCAGGTCGTCGCGGACCTGCTGCTCGGGTTCCTCGCCGAAGAGCTTCGCCACCGCTCGGCCGAGCGCGCCGGCCGGCGGCGCGTAGCGCAGTTCCACCCGCACCTCGGTCCCCCGGTCGCCGGGGGCGGGCACGAACCGGACCCGGCCGGCGTTGGGCACCCGGGTGCCCGGCAGTGACCGCCAGGTGATCGACTTGTTTGGCTGGTCGTCGATGATCTCGGCGTCCCACTCGACGCGGTGCCCGGCCGGGCCACGGGCGATCCAGTGCGAGCGGCGCAGGTCGTCGGCGCGGACGGATTCCAGGTGCGCCATGAACCGGGGCAGGTTCTCGACGTCCCGCCAGAACCGGTACGCCTCGGCGGGCGACCGGTTCACCGTCACCGCGATCTGCATCCTGATCACCCGGGCGCGGGCCCGTCGAGCCCGCCCGACCCGTACGGCGGCGAGCACGTCGACCGCGGTGATGCCGGCGATGGCGAGGGTGGTCAGCGCGACCCGGCGACGGCGTTCACCGCCGCGGTCGGCGAGGGCCCGCCCGAGCAGTGTGAGGTCCATGGCGTCGCCGGCCACCCGGCTCCAGACCCAGCCGGCCGGGCGGCGGCCGCTGAGCAGGCCGGCGGCGCTGCCCAACTCCCGTAGGCCGATGGCCGGAAGCACGGACCGCGCGGCCGGGGAGTCGTCTACCCCGGTCATCCGGGCGATGGGTCCGGGCGCGACCAGCGCGCCCACTCCCAGGGCCAGGCTCAGCAGGCCGAGCGCGCTCGGCAACGTCGCCGGCACGGGACCGTCCAGCTCCGGTAGGAGCACAGTGTCGACACGACTCATGTCCGGTCCCTTCTGGTGGGCGTCGCCGCCCGGTTCGTCGACGGGGGCGGCGGTGGCCCCGCCCCCGTGACGCTATGTCGTACCGGTGCCACATGCGCCGGGTTCGGGGCAGAACGTCCGTTGCGGTCGGTGTGGGCCGGTACGCCTGCGGCAACGGTCGGCATCGCGACATTGACCGATTTGGATCACCTGAACGCCGTTACGGTCGGCCCGACCCGCCGCGTCGCCGGAAGGACACCTCCGTGAGCCGTTCTCTGCTGCGCCACCTGACCGCCACCATCGCCGTCGCACTGCTCGTCGGGGAGGCCGCCGCCCCGGCCGCCGCGCGTACCCCCGCGTCGCCCGCGCCCGGCGGTGTCCGCACCGTGGTGCGCGACGCGGCGACCGGCGCACCGGTCCCCCGGGCCTGCGCCGCGCTCGTCCCGGTGGACGCCGCGGCGTTGTCAGCGGTCAACATCGGCGAGGACCAGCTCGGACGGTACGGGGGTTGCGCCGACGAGCAGGGCGTACTGGTGGCTGGGGACGTCGCTCCGGGGAGGTACCGGCTGCTGGTGAGCCCCTACGACAGGGCGGCGTACGGCATGCAGTGGGTCGGCCGGCACGGCGGCACCGGTGAACGCGAGCGGGCACAGGTGATTCAGGTGCGGCCCGGCGTGGTGACCAGCGCGCCGACCATCCGGCTCGACCCGCCGGGCACCGTCGTCGGAGTGGTGACCAACGCGGCGACGGGCGCGCCGATCCCCCGTGCGCTGGTCATGGTGGTGCCCTACGTGCCACACCCGAAGTACGACGACCACGGCCCGACCACCGACGAGGACGGCCGTTACACGATCACCGGCCTCGGCCCGTACCACTGGCCGGTGCAGTTCGTCGCCGCCGGGCTGGCCACTGTGTGGTCCGGTGGGGTGGGCGCTCGACAGCAGGCGCGGCCGGTGCGGGTCCGCGCCCAGCAGACGGCGACGCTGAATCAGGCGCTGCCCGCCGGGACACCGCTCACCGGGGCGGTACGGGTCGACGAGTTGCTCACCTACGGCCAGGTGATCGCGTTCGACGCGGCCACCGGGGACCTGGCCGGCGTGGCGGACGTGGGTGACGGTTACGCCCTGCGCCTGCTCCCGGGGCAGCGGGTGAAGCTGCGCTGCGACTGCGCGTACGCCCCGTCGGTCTGGCACCACGACGCCGCCGGCTTCGACGCCGCGACTGCCGTGCGGGTCCGCCGGGCGCCGGTCGTGGTGGACTTCAACCTCGACTGACCGGATTCTGGCCGGTCACCGGAACCTTCTCCCCGGCCCGTTGGTGGGAGTGGTGGAGAAGGGGGGTGACGGTGTCCGACGGCGATCCGATCTCCGAGCTCTACGCCAGCTGTTTCCGACGCCTGGTCGTCCAGCTGTACGCGGTGACCGGCGACCTGACCGAGGCGCAGGAGGCGGTCCAGGAGGCGTTCACCCGAGCACTGATGGCGCCAGGGCGGTTCGCCGGGCTGGAGAACCCGGAGGCCTGGTCGCGTCGGGTCGCGGTGAACTGGGCCCGCAGCCGGTTCCGCCGCCGTCGAGTGCTCGACGGGCTGCTGCGCCGCATCGGGCCGCCGCCGGCCGTCGCCGACCACTCCCCGGAGCACCTCGCCCTGCTCGCCGCGCTGCGCCTGCTGCCCGAGGGGCAGCGACAAGCGCTGGCCCTGCACTACCTCGTCGACCTGCCGGTGGACGAGGTCGCCGCCACGCTGGGCGTCTCGTCCGGGACGGTGAAGTCCCGGTTGTCGCGGGGCAGGGTCGCTCTGGCGGCGCTGCTCGCCGAAAGCGACGCCACGGAAACCGGGAGGATCGATGTCCGGTCGTGAGTTCTCCGGGTTCGACGTCGACACCGTCACCGAGGCCGTGTCGCAGCCGCCCCTCGACGAGCTGCGCACCACCGCCCGATCCCGTCGGCGCCGATCGGTCGCGACGGTGACGACCGCACTGGTCGCACTGGCCGGGCTGGCGGTCGTACCGCTGCTGGCAAAGCCGGACCGGGTCGCGCCGGCCGGCCCGCCGGCACCGTCGGGTGCGCAGTTCAGCCAGTTCACGCTGACGGGGCCGAACTCCGGAGTCGACGTGCGGCGGGACGGCTGCGTGGTGCGCTTCTCGTACACCGGCGACGGCGGCCGCAGTTGGTCGGACTGGGACGCGGCGCGCTTCCAGGGCACTCGATGTGCGGCCGACACCGCCGCCGGGACACCGGGCAGCGGCATGGGCTCCTCCGTGCTCAGTGAGCGGTCCTACCTGGTCACCGACTCCGGGCTGGCTCACCTCTCCACCGACTACGGCCGCACCTGGCGGGACGCGGACTCCGCGATCGTCGCCGTACCCACGTTCCCGGCGACGGCCCGACCGGTCCTGTGCGGGTTCGGCTGTGCGCCGGTGCTAGAGCCGCTGGCGGTGGACCCGTCGAGCGGAACGGTGTACCGCCTCACCGCCACGGCACCCAGCCTGCTTCCGCTGTTCAGCCTCTACCCGGCAGCGGACGGCAGCATCTGGGCCACGTACCGGACGGGAGGCGGCGAGGGTTCGACCGTCGCGCGCAGCGCCGACCGAGGCGCGACCTGGACCGCCTGGAAGGCGGGCGACGACGGGGACGTGATCACGGCGGTCGGGCTCGACGACCGGGAAGGGTACGCGCTGACCCAGTCGTCGGCGGCGGGTGGCGAGGTGCGGCTGCTGCGGACCACCGACGGCGCGAAGACCTGGACGGACACCGGCGTCGACCTGCCGGATCAGCTGCACTACGACCTCACTGTGGGGTCGGACCGGTCCCTGCTGGCGATCACCGCCGGTGGGGGCACCGAAGCCGACCGCCGCGCGCAACTGTTGGTCAGCCGGGACGACGGGCGGACCTTCACCCTCGCCCGGGAGCACGGCCGGCTCGTCGGCGCGGTCAGTGTCGCGCCCGGCTACGCCTGGCTCTTCGGGCGTGACGACGGGTCGACGGGCGAGCCGGACCACTTCCTCGTCACCACGGACGCGACCAGCTGGACCCGCTTCTCGCTCGAAAGTGAACAAGGGGGCACCACCCGGCGTTAGGAGTGCGCGGCAGCGGGTAGCCGGCATCCGCTCTTACCAGCGCCCGGAGGAGGTGGGGATGTCGGAGACCAGCGCCTTCTTCGAGCGGTTGACGGTCGCTGGCCAGGATCCACGGTTCAGCAAGGTCTGCGGCAGCGTGCGATTCGACATCCGCGACGACGGCAACCTGGAGCAGTGGCTGCTCGACATCGATCATGGCCGGATGCGGGTGACCCGAAGCGGTGGCCCCGCCACCACTGTGATCCAGGTGTCCGCGCAGCTCGCGGAGGCGATGGCGCGGGGCGAGGTCAACGGGCTGGCGGCGATCACCCGTGGCGAGATCATGGTCGACGGTGATCTCGCTCTGGCGTTGCGTATCGGGCGACTGTTTCCGCGAGAGCCCGGGCGGCTTCAGCGCGAGGATCCCGACGGTGGGACGTGACCGATGAGGGACATCGCGGGCACGGTGGCGTGCATCGACGGGAACACCTTCATGGTGTCCGACGCCAGCGGCGACGTGCAGTCGTCCCCGAGCACCCCGGTCGGCCTCTTCGCCGCTGACACGCGCTTCCTGTCCCGCTGGCGGCTCACCGTCAACGGCGAGTGCATGACCGCGCTGTCGGTGGACGACAGCCAGTACTTCGAGGTCACGTTCTTCGCGGTTCCGGGCGCGGCGGTGGACTACGTGGAGGCCGACGTGTCGGCCATTCGGCGCAGGCGCATCGGCCCGGACCTCACCGAGTCGCTGACGATCTTCAATTACGGCGAGCGGGACATGACGCTCGACGTACGTCTGGAGGTGGCTGCCGACTTCGCCGACATCTTCGAGATCAAGTTCGACGTCGGCGACAAGTCCGGCGAGCACTACACGCGCGTCGGCCCGAACGAGTTGCGCCTGGGCTACCGGCGCGGCACCTACCGACGTGAGGTCGTCGTGTCGGCGAGCGAGCCCGCGGAGTTCGACTCGGGCGGCCTCCGGTTCGCGGTCCGGCTACGCCCCGAGCAGCAGTGGTCGACCCGGTTGCAGGCCGTCATGCTGGCGTTGCGTCCGGACGGCGTCGACCTGCGCGCCGCCCTGCGCGCCCAACGGCCGGACGACTCCACTCTGCCGGCGAGCGTGCGTGCCTGGGTCGCGGCGGCCCCGACCCTGGACACCGAGAGCGTCGGCCTCCAGCAGGTCTACCACCGCAGCCTGGTGGACCTGGCGGCGCTGCGCTTCGCCCCGCTCTCGCTCAGCGGCGCGAGCGTACCCGCGGCCGGGTTGCCCTGGTTCATGACCCTGTTCGGCCGCGACAGCATTCTGACCTGCTTGCAGACCCTGCCCGTCACCCCGTCGCTGACCCCACCGACACTGCGGATCCTCGCGTCGTTGCAGGGCGTGCGGACCGACGACGTGCTGGAGGAGGACCCGGGCCGGATCCTGCACGAGTTGCGCTACGGGGAGTCGGCCGCGTTCGAGGAGCAGCCGCACTCCCCCTACTACGGCACCGTGGACGCATCACCGTTGTTCGTGGTGCTGCTCGACGAGTACGAGCGGTGGAGCGGCGACACCGCGCTGGTGATGGAGTTGGAGCAGGAGGTCCGCGCGGCCCTGGCCTGGATCGACAGGTACGCGGACCTCACCTCCACCGGCTACGTCTGGTACCAGCGACGCAACCGCGCCACCGGCCTGGACAACCAGTGTTGGAAGGACTCCTGGGACAGCATCTCCTACGCCGACGGCCGGCTGCCGGGCTTCCCGAGGGCCACCTGCGAAACCCAGGGGTACGCCTACGACGCGAAGATCCGGGGGGCACGACTGGCCCGTACCTTCTGGGGCGACACTGCCTACGCCGAGCGGTTGGAGAGCGAGGCGGCGGCCCTGTACGACCGGTTCAACCGGGACTTCTGGCTTGAGGACCGCGGCTTCTACGCCCTCGCCCTCGACCACGACGGCACTCCCGTGGACAGCCTGTCGTCCAACATCGGGCACCTGTTGTGGAGCGGCATCGTGCCTCCGGAGCGGGCTGAACGGGTGGTCGAGCACCTGATGGGGCCGGCGCTCTTCTCCGGTTGGGGGGTGCGGACGTTCGCCGAGGGGCAGCGTCGCTACAACCCGCTCGGCTACCACAACGGGACGGTCTGGCCGTTCGACAACTCATTCATCGCCTGGGGTCTGCGCCGTTACGGGTTCGGCAACGAGGCGGCCCGCATCGCCGAGGGCATCCTCTCCGCCGCCACCTACTTCGAGGGTCGGCTACCCGAGGCGTTCGGCGGGTTCGACCGCGACACCACCCGGTTCCCGATCCGGTACCCGACCGCCGGCAGTCCGCAGGCGTGGTCCAGCGGTGCCACCATGCTGCTGATCCGCACCATGCTCGGTATCAACCCGCACGAAGACCACCTGGCCGTGGACCCCGCGCTACCCGCCACCTTCGGACGGATCGCGCTCCTGGACATCCCCGGCCGTTGGGGCAAGCGCGACGCGTTCGCCCGCCAACGCCCCGACCAGCGCTAGCGGGACGCTCAACTGACGGTGAAGCCGCCGTGGGTCCGCGTCTCCCGCAGCCAGTCGAGCCAGGCCAACCACAGCTCGTCGGTCTCCCACTCGGCGCGCGGGCTCGTCGGCGACGCCTCATAGAGAATCAACGCCTGCTCGATCTCGGTCTGGCCCACCACCCAGGGACCGTTGCTCGTCAGCTTGAACTCGGGGATCCCCACCTTGCCGGGGCTGGTCTGCGCGGATGCCGCCCGCTCGGCCTCTTTGTAGGCGTCGCGTCGGCGCTGATCGTTGCGCCAGTCGTCGACGCCGTCGAACGGCCAGTCCGGAAAGGGCTGCGGTGTCGCCTGGTAGGTCATGCCGGCCGACCGCATGCGTTCCCGACAGAACTCCATGCCGGCGACGTTGAGAGCGAATTGGTAGGCGGCGGCGAGCGACGAGTACTCCTCGTAGCACTGTGGCCAGTTGCCGCACGACCCGTTCAGATCCATGCACGCTTCGGCGTGGGCGCGCGCGCTCGCGGCGGGCTCGGGTAGATCGACGTGTTCGAAGCTGTAGCCCATCGGACCCCCGACCGCCGGCATCGCACGAGCTTGGCATTCTGCCCGACGCCTTCCGCGCGTACCCGGTCCGGGATCAACCGGTGCCAGGCCCGGTGGCCCGGAAGGTACGCCGGTACGTGTCCGGGGGCACGCCGACGGTGCGGTGGAAGTGTCGACGCAACGTCGCGGCGGTGCCCATGCCGGCCGCCTCGGCGACGGCGTCGATGCTGTCGTCGGTCCGTTCCAGCAGCTCCTGGGCGTGGCGGATCCGTTGCGTCGACAGCCACAGCAGTGGTGTGGTGCCGGTGACCGAACGGAAGTGGCGGGCCAGGTTGCGTGAGCTCATGTTCGCCTGCCGGGCCAGGTCCTCGACGGTCAGCGGCCGGTCCAGGCGGGCCAGCGCCCAGGGAAACAGGGTGGCCAGCGGGTGGTCGTCACGGGCGGGCACCGGGGTGGTGACGTACTGGGCCTGACCACCGGCGCGGTGCGGAGGCACGACCAGGCGGCGGGCGACGGCGTTGGCGACGGTCGAGCCGTGGTCGCGGCGGATCAGGTGCAGGCACAGGTCGATCGCGGCGGCCTTCCCGGCGGAGGCGAGCACGCTGCCGTTGTCGACGTAGAGCACGTCCGGGTCGACCCGTACCCGGGGATAGCGGGCGGTCAGCGCCTCGGTGTGCGCCCAGTGCGTGGTGGCCCGCAGCCCGTCGAGCACCCCGGCGGCGGCCAGCACGAACGCGCCGGTGCACAGCGAGACCATCCGGGCGCCCGCCCGGTGGGCCGCGCGGACCGCGTCGAGCAGGTCGGGGTCCACGTCCCCGTCGACGTCCTCGATCGACGGGATGATCACGGTGTCGGCGCGGGCGAGGCGGTCCAACCCGTCGTCGGGCGCCAGCAGGAAGCGGCCGATCCGGACCGGGCCGGGGCCGCAGATCGCCACGTCGTACCAGGGGTCGGCCAGGCCGGAGGGGTCGTGGGCGAAGACCTCGCAGGCCAGGGCCAGCTCGAAGTGCAACATGCCGTCGGTGGCGGCGATCGCGACAAGGGCCATGTCCGAAACTGTACGGGGGATGGCGTTCCCGACACTGGTCGGTCGCCGGTCGCTGCGGAAGGCTGGACTTAGTCGATCTTTCAAGGGGGCAGTGATGGGCCACATCGTGGCGGTGTTCGGGGCGTACGGGCACACTGGACGATTCGTGATGACGGAGCTGCGCGAGCGCGGGTTCGGTGCCGTGCCGGTGGGCCGCGACCCGCGCCGGTTGGCGGCGTTCGGGCCCGGCTACCGGGTGGCGTCGGCCGACGATCCGGCGTCGCTCGACGCGGCGCTGACCGGCGTGGACGCGGTCATCAACTGCGCCGGCCCGTTCGCGTCGACCGCCGCCGGTGTGATCGAGGCCGCGCTGCGCGCCGGGATCCCGTACGTGGACGTGGCGGCCGAGATCGAGGCCAACCTCGATACGTTCACCCACTTCACGGAGCGCGCGCGGGCGGCCGATGTCGCGGTAGTCCCGGCGATGGCCTTCTTCGGTGGGCTCGGTGACCTGCTCGCGACGATGGCGATGGGCGACTGGACGTCGGCCGACGAGGCGCACGTCGCGTACGGACTGAGCAGCTGGCACCCGACGGCCGGGACGGTCGCCGCGGGTGTCGTCTCCCGCGAGCGCCGCGCCGGCGACCGGGTCCGCTACACCGGCGGCCGGTTGGAGTACCGGTCCGGCGGGGAGCTGCCGAGGCTGGACTGGGACTTTCCCGCGCCGCTGGGCCGGCGCACCGTTCTCGGGGAGTTCACCATGGCCGACGTCGTCACCATCCCCCGCCACCTGGCCATCCCCGAGGTCCGCACCTACATGACCGTCGACGCCGCCACCGACCTGACCGCCGCGGCGGCGCCGGTAGCGGTCGACGGGCGGGGCCGGTCAGCGCAGACGTTCACTGTCGACGTCATCGTGCGTCGCGGCGGCGCGGGCCGTCGTGTCGTGGCCAGTGGTCAGGACATCTACGCCGTCAGTGCTCCCCTGGCCGTGGAAGCGGTCGGGCGCGTCCTCGATGGTCGGACGAGGACCAGCGGCGTCGCCTCCGCCGGCGAGATGTTCGACGCGGTTGACTTCCTGCGCGCGCTCTCGCCGGCCATCAGTGTCGAACCGGTCAGCGACTGAGGTGGAGAATTCGACCACAATTCGTTACGAGAAATTCGTAATCTTCGAGCCAGAACGGGGCGACGGGACTTAAATGAAACTTGAGACTGTACGAGCGAAAAATTGTCATCCGGAGGGGCCACGCTGGCTGCCAGGGCACTCGTCGACCGGCCTCCTTAATTCTTTCCCCGCGAGTTGATGCAGGCCCCTGACGTGCACATACTCCTTCCGACAGAGCTTTATCGTCGACTCGAAGGAAACCACTGGTAATGCGGACTCCCCCCGCGCACGTCGCACCACCGGATCGGGCACGAAAGCGTCGTCGCCTCACTCGTATCACGCTCGCCTCCGCTGTCGTCGCCGCGCTGGCCGGCAGCGGCATCTACATCGCCGGCGCCCAGGCCGAAGAGGTCGCCGTGCCCGGCCGGGTGCAGGCAGAGGCCTTCGCGGCACAGTCCGGGGCGCAGACCGAGGGCACCGGCGACGCCGACGGCGGCCGTAACGTTGGCTGGCTGGCCAGCGGCGACTGGCTACGCTTCGACGGTGTGTCGGTAACGGGCGTCGACCTGACGGCCCGGGTCGCCTCACACAACGCCGCCGGCGGCGCTGTCGAGTTGCGCCTCGGCGCGCAGAACGGTCCGCTGCTGGCCAACTTCCCGATCGCCCAGACCGGCGGCTGGCAGAAGTGGACGACCGTCACCGCGAAGGCGTCCGCCGTGCCGGCCGGCGCGCAGACCGTCTTCGCGGTCATGACGAGCGCCTCGACGTCGGATTTCGTGAACCTGAACTGGTTCACGTTCGGCCCCGCGACGGGCACGTCGCCGAGCGCGTCGGCCACACCGAGCACGTCGGCCGCCCCTTCGGCCACACCGAGTTCCACAGCGTCCGCGTCCGCGTCTCCGTCGACGTCCGTCCCGCCGAGCGCGCCGGCCGGCGGCTGGGTGCCCGTCGACCAGGCGAAGTGGAGCAGGGAACTCGCCGCCTTCAACGCCATCAAGCCGAAGGCGGTGCCGCCGGGCACCACCCGGGTGCCGGAGTTCCACACCGACTGCGGCGTCGCGAACTCCGCCCCGGACGACCCGATCGTCCTGCCGGGCCTCTCGGGCGCCTCGCACATGCACACGTTCTTCGGCCCGAAGATCGACGCCTTCACCACTACTGACAAGCTGTTCGCCGCGGCGAACACCTGCAACGCCCCCGGGGACAAGAGCGCCTACTGGACCCCGGAACTGCGCAAGGACGGCAAGGCCGTGCCGATCAAGAGCATGCGCATCTACTACGGCTCGCGGGTCAAGGACCCGTCGACGGTCAAGCCCTTCCCGCCGGGCCTGGTGGTGGTCGAAGGCGACGCCAAGCGGCAGGTCGACACTCCGAAGAACGCCGGCAGCAACCAGTTCTGGTGCGCGGGCAGCGCCGAGATCGGCCGCAGCGCCGACGGCAACTGGCCGAAGTGCGCCCCTGGCGGCAACCTGATCTTCCAGCTCGTGTTCAAGGACTGCTGGGACGGCAAGAACATCGACTCGCCCGATCACAAGTCGCACATGGGCGACCCGGTGAACGGCGTCTGCACCGGCAAGTACCCGGTGGCCGTGCCGGATCTCTCCTTCATGGTCAACTACGAGTCGCTGGGCGGTGACGGTCTCAGCCTCTCCTCCGGCAAGCCGTCATCCATGCACGGCGACTTCATGAACGCCTGGGAGCCGGAGCGTCTCGGCGACCTGGTGAAGTCCTGCCTCAACCAGAACGCCAAGTGTGGCGTCGACACGACCTTCGCCGGCGGCTGACCACCGCCACCGCTGTCGACGGACGGCCCCCACGCCTGAGGAGTCGGCGCTGCTCCAGCACCCGCTGGGCGTGTGCGCGCTGCCGGACGGCTCGGTGCTGATCGCGGACACGTACAACGGCGCGGTGCGCCGCT
>NZ_JBEZGJ010000053.1:0-38812 GCF_040649965.1 Micromonospora sp. NPDC048843 | reverse complement strand
GGCCGACGTCGCCGACCGGGTCTCCCAGATCCGCAAGGAGATCGAGGCCTCCGACTCCGACTGGGACAGGGAGAAGCTGGCCGAGCGGCTGGCGACGTGACGTGGCCCGGCCGGGATCACACCGACCGGGCCACCGATCAGGACTCGAAGCGTCGGCGCCGGGCCAGGAAGAACGCGACAGCGCCCAGCACGACAAGCACACTTCCGACGCCGGTCATGGCCGGGACCGCGCCGCTGCCGGTGACAGGCAGGATGGGGTGCTTGCCGCCGCCGCCAGGTCGACCGGGAGGTCCGGGGGGTCCGGACGGACCAGGTGCTCCGGGGCTACCGGGCGCTCCGGGACTACCGGGTGCGCCAGGTGCGCCAGGTGCTCCCGGGCTCCCGGGTGCTCCGGGGCTGCCGGGTGCTCCGGGGCTGCCGGGTGCTCCCGGGCTGCCGGGTGCTCCAGGGCTGCCAGGCGCTCCGGGGCTTCCGGACGGGCCGGGCGGGCCGGTGGGCCCGGGTGGGCCGGTCGGTCCGGGCGGGCCCGTCGGCCCGGCGCAGATCGGTGCGGTGATGGTGTTGGTCTGCAGGGTTACGGCCTCGGTGCGCGCCAGCGCGCGGCCCTGGAGGGTCGCGCCCGTGGCCATCGTGATCGCGGCCTGAGCCATGATGGTGCCCACGAAGGTGGTGCCGGTGCCGATCGTCGCCGAGCTGCCGATCTTCCAGAACACGTTGCAGGCCGACGCCCCGTTGGTCAGGACGACGCTGCTGCCCGACGCCGTCGTCAGCGAGGAGTCGATCTGGAAGATGAACACGGCCGACGGGTCGCCCTGGCCGTTGAGCGTCAACGGTCCGGTCAGTTGGGCGGCTCCGATCCGGTAGACCCCGGCGTTTAGCGTGTTGCCGCCGAGTTCCGCCGGAAGGTTGGTGAACGGGGTTCGGCCGGCGGCGTCGTTGAAGGCGATGGTCAGATCGCTCTGAGCCTGTAGCGCGACAGCGTCGCCGAGGTGCACCTCGCCGCCGATGGTTGCCGTTCCGAAGCCGGCCGCGGTGTTTCCGGGGTACCGTCCGAGGCTCTGGGCCAGGAAGCTGGTTCCGGTGTTTGTGGGCTCCGCTCCGGCCAGGACGGAGAAGTCGGCCGCCGTTCCGAGATTGACCGGTGCCTCCGCGGCGTTGGCGGCGGTCGAGCTGAAGAGCAGCAGGCTGGCTGCCACAGTGGCGGCTGCGCCAGCCGCGAGCGACGGCAGGACAACTCGCCGCCGTAGCCAATTCTTGGGTTTAGCTGTCACAGAACACCCTCCGTGGGTACTACTCGCAGGAGACGGCCAGCGAGTGGCGTCCTGCGTGATACGGCCTGTATGGCGCCGATGAGCGCGCTGACCACCACATCACGCCAGGTGTTCAAATGACAGCAAAACGGGACAATAGCTAGGTTGTAGCTTTCTGAATTGGATCGACCTTCGCGTTCGTGTTCGCCGCTTCCGCGACGGGCGGGCGGGGGCGGCAGACGATCGAGCGAATCTCGGTCTATCGCTGGACGGCCGGGAGCGGCCTGATCGCGCGGCCGAGGACGCAGGGGGAGGAGGGGCTGTTGCTGGTGGCCGGGAAACGGAACCTGCGCAGTTCCTCGACCTCGAAGCCGGCCGCGCCGATGGCGGCGACGGTGTCGCGGTTGGTGTGGCAGCCGGCGAACAGCTTGGGCCACAGTGTGGCGTCGAGGAGTCGTTGGGCGCGGTGCAGACCGCTGGACCCCTCGGCGGCCACGTGCTCGAAGAACCGCACCCCGCCTCCGGGGCGCAGCACCCGGCTGATCTCGGCCAACGCGCTCGCCTGATCGGGCACTGTGCACAACACCAACGCCACCACCGCCGCGTCGAACTCGCCGTCCCCGGCGGGCAGCGCCTCGGCGAGACCGTCGACGACAGTGACCGGAACCGGCGCGGCCGACGCGGCGCGCTCGGCGGCGGCACGCAGACGCCGCTCCGGTTCGACAGCGAGGACCTGGGTCACCCCCGGCGGGTAGTGGGCGAACATCCGTCCGTTGCCCGCGCCGATCTCGATCACCCGGCCGGAGAGGCCGGCGACCAGGTCCCGGCGGAACGCCGCAGTGCCGGCACGGTCCATGGCGACGCTGAGCCGCTCGTAGACCCGAGCGAACACCGGGTGGGACACCGTGGCCACGTCAACCTCCTGATCTCCGTCGAACTGTTCTCTGGCGATTGTCCTGCATCCGCGCACGCTTTCCGTCTTACTGGTTTGCAGCACGACTCAACCCAGTGCAGACAGGACGTGGTGCGACCATGAAGATCGTCGTCATCGGGGGCAGCGGCCTCATCGGCTCCAAGCTCGTGGACCGCCTCGCGGCCCAGGGCCACGAGGCGGTGCCGGCATCGCCGAAGACCGGCGTGAACACCCTGACCGGCGAGGGAGTGGCCGGGGCGCTCACCGACGCCGAGGTCGTCGTCGACGTGTCGAACTCGCCGTCGTTCGAGGCCGCCGCCGTACTGGAGTTCTTCGAGACCTCGACCCGGACGCTCCTCGCCGCCGCGTCGGACGCCGGGGTGAACCACTACGTGGCGCTCTCCATCGTGGGGTGCGACCGGATCCCGGACAGCGGGTACATGCGCGCGAAGGTCGCCCAGGAGAAGCTCATCGTCGCGGCCGGACTCCCGTACTCGGTGGTGCACGCCACCCAGTTCTTCGAGTTCCTCCAGGGCATCATCGACACCGCCACGGAGGGCGACACAGTGCACCTCGCGCCGGTGCTCATCCAGCCGATGGCCGCGGACGACGTCGCGGCCGCGGTCGCCGAGGTCGCGCTCGGCGCGCCGACGAACTCCGTGGTCGAGGTCGCCGGCCCGGAGCAGTTCCGCCTCGACGAACTGGGCCGAACCCTCCTCACCAAGAAACAGGACAGTCGTTCGGTGGTGGCCGACCCCGACGCCCGGTACTTCGGCGCCAAGCTGGGCGAACGCTCGCTCGTCCCGGCCGACGGTGCCCGCCTCGCCGGCACCACCCTGGACGACTGGCGTACCGGGTCGGGCAGCGGACACTGAGCCGGTCCGCTACATCGGCGTCCCGGACGGGCCGGCCCGCCCACCGAGGCGTTGCACCAACTCCTGTACCGCCTCGGTGAACGACTTGTCGGACTCGCCCGGCCAGTGTCCGTGGATGGGTGGGGCGACGCTGTCCCCGGCGGGTGTCACCACGTCACAGGGGTCACGCTGTCGACGATCCACAGCGGCGGCCGGGTCACCGGTGGTGGCCGGCGCGGGTGCGGGACGCGGCGAGAAGATCCAGCCGCCGATGGGGTCGGTGTCGCGCCACAGGTTCACCCAGCGCCAACCCACCCGCCGGCCGATCTCGTGCAGTGCGGCGTCGTCGACGTACGCGGGGAAGAGCCGTGCGTAGAGGCGGCGCAGCGGAGATCCGTGGGTGAGCAGGGCGACCCGGTCGCCGACCTGCGGCGGCAGTTGGAGCACAGTGGCGGCGAGCAGAACCGAGCCGTGGCTGTGCCCGGTGAGCAGCACCGCGTCGCCGCGCTCGACGAGGTAGGTGATCCGGCGGGCCAGTTCCGGCACCGCTCGCTCGGAGTAGCAGGGCGGCGCGAACGGGTGGGCGGCCCGGGGCCAGAAAGTGCCGAGGTCCCAGAGGACACCGACGTGCCGGCGGTACGGCTCGGTCCGGTACGCGAAGATGCCGCCGATGATCAGGCCGAGGATGATCGCCGCGACCACCCAGCCAGCGAACGCGATGGCGAACGTGATCACGTCCGCCGGCAGTCCGATGTTCCGCTCGATGACGTCGCTCGGGACCTGCCCGAGCAGGCCGATGGTGGTGGTGGCCGTGCCGAGTCCGGCGAGGCAGCCGTAGAGCACTGCCAACGGCACCAGCTTCTCGGTGAAGCGAGCCCGGGCTATCGCGTCTCGGACCTGCCGCAACCGGGGCCCTGCCTCGGCCGGCGGGTTCGGGAAGTCGCGCGCGACGATCCCCGCGGCGGCCCGCCGTCGACCGCGACGGGAGATCAGGATGACGAGGCCGGCGATGATCGCGGTGATCAGCACCGCGCGGAAGAAGCCGTAGATCGCCCAGGTGTAGGCCCGGGGTGGGCCGGCGGCGATGCCCTCCGCGGTTGGCACGTCGCGATCCAGGAAATCCGCCACCCGGCCGACCAGTTCGGCCGAGTACGCCACCGCCATGCTGATCCCGGTGGCGGCGACGACGAGAGCGCCCAGCCCGAACAGCGGGGTGGCGTCGTGCTCCCGACGCCGGTGCCAGAGCAGCACCACGCCCAGGGCGGCCAACAGTGTCGTCTGCGCCACGAACAGGCCGGCCAGGGTCGGGTCGTAGCCGGGGAGCCCGTGCTCCTGCGGCCACGGCTGCGAGGTGGTCGGCACGTGTGCCACGACGACAACGGTCAGGACGATGGCAGCGTTCCGGAGGGTGCGTGCCGGCGGTCCAGCACAACCTGCTCTGGCTGGCGGCGCTGTTCGTGGTCGCCACCCCGTTCGGCATGTTCCTGGCCGTGCTGTTGGACAAGGAGTTGCGCGGCAGCCGCTTCTACCAGACGGCGCTCTACCTGCCGGTGGTGCTCTCGCTGGCGCTGATCGGCTTCGTCTGGCAGCTGCTCTACTCCCGGGACCAGGGGCTGATCAACGCCGTCTTCGGCAGCAGCATCGACTGGTACGGCGACTCGAGCGTCAACATCTGGGCGGTGATGGTCGCCTCCGGGTGGCGACACGTCGGGTACATCATGCTGCTCTACCTGGCCGGCCTGAAGGGCGTCGATCCATCGCTGCGCGAGGCTGCCGCGGTCGACGGCGCCTCGGAGAGCCGGACGTTCTTCCGGGTCGTGTTCCCGGTCATGCGGCCCATCAACATCATCGTGCTGGTGGTGACAGTGATCGAGTCGCTGCGCGCGTTCGACCTGGTCTGGGTGGTCAACAAGGGCCGCAACGGACTGGAGCTGATCTCCGCGCTGGTCACCCAGAACGTGGTGGGTGAGGCGAGCCGGATCGGCTTCGGCTCGGCACTGGCAACGATCATGCTGGTCGTCTCGCTGGTCTTCATCACCATCTACCTGGCGACCGTGATGAGGGAGAACCGGGAATGAGCACCGCGACAGTCACCCGGCGTACCGAGGACGGGGCCGACGCGCCGCCGCGAGGCCGCAAGCTGACCCCGTTACGGATCCTGCTGCACGGCTTCCTCATCGTCGTCTCGCTGGCCTGGCTCTTCCCGATCGCCTGGGCGGTGCTGACCTCGCTGCGCTCGTACGACTACACCGCCGCGAACGGCTACGTCTCGTTCGGCGGCTGGACCTTCGACAACTACGTCACCGCCTGGCGGACGGCGGAGTTCGGGCAGCACTTCCTCAACTCGGTGTACATCACAGTGCCGGCGGTGCTGCTGACCCTCTTCCTCGCCTCCTGCGTGGCGTTCGTCATCGCCCGGTTCAGTTGGAAGCTCAACCTCGTCCTGCTCGGGATCTTCACAGCGGCCAACCTGCTGCCCCAGCAGGCGCTGCTCATCCCGCTGTTCCGGCTGTTCACCGAGGTGCCGCTGCCGGAGTTCATGAGTGACTCGGAGCTGCTCTACGACAGCTACTGGGGCCTGATCCTGATCAACGTGGCCTTTCAGTGCGGTTTCTGTGTCTTCGTGCTCAGCAACTACATGAAGGCGCTGCCCCGTGACCTGTACGAGGCGGCAATGGTCGACGGGGCGAGCATCTGGCGACAGTACTGGCAGGTCACCATGCCGCTGTGCCGGCCGGCCCTGGCCGCGCTGGCGACGCTGGAGGTGACCTGGATCTACAACGAGTTCTTCTGGGCCACCGTCCTCATGCGTACCGGCGACAAGTTCCCGGTGACCAGCTCGCTCAACAACCTGCGCGGTGAGTTCTTCACCGACAACAACCTGGTCTCGGCCGGCAGCGTGCTCGTCGCGATCCCCACCCTGGTGATCTTCTTTATGCTCCAGCGGCACTTCGTTCGGGGCCTGACCTTGGGAGCCTCCAAAGGATGACGATCCTGCACCTGCGCCGCGCGCGGACCAGCCTGGTGCTCGACGCGCGCGGCCCGGGGCTGCCCCGGGTCGTGCACTGGGGTGGCGACGTCGGCGACCTCGACGACGACGGCCTGCGTCAGCTCACCGACGCGACAGTCCCGCCGGTAGTGCCGAGCAGCTTCGACGCGCCGACAGTGCTGTCAGTGCTGCCGGAGGCGAGCGCCGGCTGGAGCGGCCGACCGGGGTTGGCCGGGCACCGCGACGGGGCCGACTGGTCCACGGCGTTCCGGCTGGACGGTCTCGACGTCGACCAGCCCGCCGACGGACCGGCGCGGGTAACCGTCCGGGCGTCCGACCCGGCCGCCGGACTGACAGTGACCGTCGAGATCACGCTCGACCCGTACGGCCTGCTGACCGTTCGGCACCGGCTGCGCAACGACGGCGACAGCGCGTACGAGCTGCGGGAGCTGACGCCGGTGCTGCCGGTGCCGGCATTCGCCACCGAGCTGCTCGACCTGACCGGCCGATGGTGTCGGGAACGGTCCCCGCAGCGGCACCCGTGGCAGCACGGCGCCTGGGTCCGTGAGGGCCGGCACGGCCGCACCGGGCACGACGCCACTCTGCTGCTGGTGGCCGGCACCACCGGTTTCGGGTTCGGCCACGGCGAGGTCTGGGCGGTGCACACCGCGTGGAGCGGCGACCACGTCACGTTCGCCGAACGTCGGCCCACCGGCGAGTCGACCCTCGGTGGCGGCGAGCTGCTGGCCCCCGGCGAGATCCGGCTCGGCCCCGGCGAGTCGTACGAGACCCCGCTGCTCTACGCGGTCTGGTCCGACGCCGGGCTGGACGGGCTCAGCGACGTGCTGCACACCCATCTGCGGGCCCGCCCGGGGCACCCGCGCTCCCCCCGCCCGGTGACCCTCAACGTCTGGGAGGCGGTCTACTTCGACCACGACCTGGACCGGCTGCGGGCGCTCGCCGACCGGGCCGCGCAGATCGGCGTGGAGCGGTTCGTGCTCGACGACGGCTGGTTCCGGGGCCGGCGCGACGACACCGCCGGGCTCGGCGACTGGTACGTCGACGACGGCGTCTGGCCGGACGGCCTGCAACCGCTGATCGAGCACGTCACCGGCCAGGGCCTCCAGTTCGGCCTCTGGGTCGAGCCGGAGATGGTCAACCCCGACTCGGACGTGTTCCGCGCGCACCCCGACTGGGTGCTCGCCGTGCCGGGGCGGCTACCGCCGGCCTGGCGTCACCAGCAGGTGCTCGACCTGGGCCGCCACGAGGCGTACGACCACGTGCTGGAACGTCTCGACACGCTGCTCACCGACCACCCCGGCATCCGGTACCTCAAGTGGGACCAGAACCGCGACCTCACCGAGGCCGGGCACCATGGCCGCCCCGGGGTGCATGGGCAGACAGTGGCGGTCTACCGGCTGTTCGACGAGCTGCGCGGTCGGCACCCGGGTGTGGAGATCGAGAGCTGCTCGTCCGGCGGGGCCCGGGTGGACCTGGCCATCCTGGCGCGCACCGACCGGGTCTGGGCCAGCGACTGCAACGACGCCCTGGAGCGGCTCAGCATCCAGCGCTGGACGGGGCTGTTGCTGCCACCGGAGCTGATCGGCACCCACGTCGGCCCGGAGCGCTCGCACACCACCAACCGCGTACACGACCTGGGTTTCCGGGCGGCGACGGCGCTCTTCGGCCACCACGGCATCGAGTGGGACATCGCCTCGATCAGCGCCGCCGAGCAGACCGAGCTGGCCGCCTGGGTGGCGCTGCACAAGCGGCTGCGCCCGCTGCTGCACGCTGGTCGGGTGGTCCGGGTCGACCACCCGGACCCGGCCGTCTGGGCACACGGCGTGGTCGATCACGACAACACCCGAGCGGTGTACGCGGTGGCCCGGCTGACCACCTCGGTGACGCAGGTGCCCGGCACGGTGCGGCTGCCCGGTCTCGACCCGAGCAGGCGGTACCGGGTGCGACAGGTGTCGGGCGTACCGGCCCCGGCGAGCATCGACCTGTCCCCGCCCACCTGGCTGGCGGGTGGTCTCACCCTCAGCGGGGCGGCGCTGGCCCGGGTGGGTGTGCAGCTGCCCGCCCTGCACCCGGAGCAGAGCCTGGTGTTGGAGGTCGACGCCGTCGACTGTAAAGATTCTGGAGAATCTTCGGCCGGGGTGTCGAGAACGGCGGGGCCTGCTTCTACCTCACTGTGAGAGCACCGACGAGGGTGCGCGGGTGTGAGGAGCCAACGATGAAATACATGCTGTTGATGCAGTTCAGCGCCGCCGGGACCGACTTCCCGGGCATCGACACCTGGACGCAGGACGAGGTCCGGGCGCACATCGCCTTCATGGGCGAGGTCAACGCCAAGCTCACCGCCGCCGGTGAGTGGGTCGACGGGCAGGGCCTCGGCGGCCCGCAGCAGGCCCGGATCGTCCGCGCCGGTGACGGTGGGGCACCGGTGGTCACCGAGGGACCGTTCGCCGAGACGAAGGAGTTCCTGGCGGGCTTCTGGATCGTCGACTGCGAGAGCCCGCAGCGGGCCGTGGAGCTGGCTGCGTACATCTCCACGGCGCCCGGCCCCGGCGGCCGGCCGCTGAACATGCCGATCGAGGTGCACCCGGTGATGTCCGCCCCGGCACAGGAGCTGTGAGGGCTGAACACCGATCCCCGCATCGAGGACCTGCTGCGCGAGTTGGCGCCGCAGGTCCTCGGCGTGCTCAGCCGCCGCTTCGGTGACTTCGCCACTGCGGAGGACGCGGTGCAGGAGGCGCTGCTGGCCGCCGCCACGCAGTGGCCGACCGAAGGGCTACCGGCGAACCCCCGTGGCTGGCTGATCCAGGTCGGTTACCGGCGGATGATCGAGCTGGTCCGCGGTGAGCAGGCCAGACGCCGCCGGGAGGACCTCGTCGCCCGCCGGGATCCGGACGACCAGCGGTACGCGCCAGCCCCGGACGAGGAGTTGACCGCCGAGCGGGACGACACACTGGTCCTGCTCTTCCTCTGCTGCCACCCGGCGCTCGCGCCGACGTCGGCGGTGGCGCTGACCCTGCGCGCCGTCGGTGGGTTGAGCACCGCCGAGATCGCCCGCGCGTTCCTGGTGCCCGAGGCGACGATGGCGCAGCGGATCAGCCGGGCCAAACAGCGCATCCGGGCATCCGGGCTGCCGTTCCGGATGCCCGAGCCGGCGGAGCGAGCGGACCGGTTGGTCGCCGTACGACAGGTGCTCTACCTGGTCTTCACCGAGGGGCACACCAGCACCACCGGCCCGGATTTGCGCCGCATCGACCTCGCGGCGGAGGCGATCCGGCTGACCCGTGCGCTGCACACGCTGCTGCCCGACGACAGCGAATCGGCCGGGCTGCTGGCGCTGATGCTGCTCACCGAGGCACGCGGCCCGGCGCGGACCGGACCCTCCGGGGAGCTGATCTCACTGGCCGATCAGGACCGCAGCCGCTGGGACTCTACGGCGATCGCCGACGGCGTCGCACTGGTCACCCGGGCCCTGCCACGCGGGCCGGTCGGTCCGTACCAGGTGCAGGCCGCCATCGCCGCCCTGCACGATGAGGCACCGAGCACCGAGCAGACCGACTGGCCGCAGATCCTGGCGCTGTACGAGGTCCTGGAACGCTTGGCCGGCAGCCCGGTGGTGGCCCTCAACCGGGCCGTGGCGACGGCAATGGTGCACGGACCGGCCGCCGGTCTGGCCGCCCTCGACGCGTTGACCCACGACCCGCAGTTGGCCGGACACCACAGGCTGGCCGCCGCCCGCGCCCACCTGCACGAGATGGCCGGTGACCGGGCCCAGGCGATCGCCGACTACCGGATCGCCGCCGCTCGCACGAGCAGCAGCCCCGAACAGCTCTACCTGACCATGCGAGCTGCCCGACTGGCCGCCGAGCCCGTAGATCTCCCCTGACGAAAGAGATCAACTAGTAATCCCGCGCGGCGCGACCCCGGCAGCTTCACCCGCCAGAGCGGGCAATCTTGGACACTTCCCGTCAGCGCGGAACGGAAAGTGTCCAAGATCTACCCTGCCAGCCCCACTCCGACGCCTCTACCGGGGCGACAGCGCGCGGAACCGGCGGCACGGCCGAGGGCGGCGGTACTGCCCGCAGCGGCGGCGCGGGTGTGTCGGTGGGTGGTGGGTGGGTGTGTGTGTGTGTTCTGGGCCCTTTGGAGCTGATGCTGTAAACGATTCATCCACCAGGCCGGGTGCCGGGCGCGGGGCGCGGGGCGCGGGGCGCGGGGCGCGGGGCGCGGGGCGCGGGGCCAATCCGATGACGAAGTCTGATTCGTCGATGGGGATCTGCGTCGTTGGCGAAGGCTGATCCGTCGCCACGACCGATTCGTTTGTGACATCAGCTCCAAAGGCGTTCTGTGACAGATGCCGAGGTCGTACGGACGCCACTTCACGAGCCGCACGGACGCCATGCAACGGGTCCGCTCGACGTCGATCGGACGTGGGCGGGCCGGCCGGGCGGGGGCATCACCGGCACTAGCCTGGGTGGCGACGGGCTTCAACGACCACGAAGGACCGAGGGGACGCATGGCGTACGTGCTGCTGGGGATCGCCATCCTCGCCGAGGTGGTGGCGACCAGCCTGATCAAGAGCACCGTCGGGTTCAGTCGGCTCTGGCCGACGGTGGCGTGCCTCGGCGGCTACGCGCTGGCGTTCCTTCTGCTGGCCCAGGCCGTCAAGGAGATCCCCGTGGGGGTGGCGTACGCCCTCTGGTCGGGTCTGGGCACCGCGGCCATCGTGGCGATCGGGGCGGTGTTCCTGGGTGAGTCGGTGGGGCTCGCCAAGCTCACCGGCATCGCACTGATCATCGCCGGGGTGGTCATCGTGAACCTGGCCGGGGAGCACTGACCAGTACGGTTTCCGGTGGCCGGGTCCGGCGCGGACCCGGCCACCGGTCCGACGGTCAGCTAGCCGTGCAGCTCACCACCGGCGGGCTGTTGGCGTCGGTCCAACTACCGAGGAAGCCGAAGCTGGCGCTGGCCCCGGCGGCCAGTCGTCCGTTGTAGTCCGTGTTGCGGGCGGTCACTGTGGTTCCGGTGCTGGTGAGGGCCACATTCCAGGACTGGGTGACGCGCTGGCCGTTGGCGAAGGTCCAGCTGGCGGTCCAGCCGGTGATCGCCCTCGCGCCGGCGGTCACCCGTATCTCACCCTGGAAGCCGCCCTGCCACTGGTTGGTCACCGTGTACGTCGCCGTGCAGCCACCGCTCGGCGGAGGCGTCGTCGGTGGCGGCGTGGTCGGTGGCGGCGTGGTCGGCGGCGGCGTCGTCGGCGGTGGGGTGCCGCCGAAGACGCTGGCCTCGCGGGCGGTCTGCCGGATGCCGTTGACCCCGTTGAAGAGGCGCTGTCCCCAGTCGGTCAGGCTCGCCGGATTGAAGTTGGTGGCCAGGTCGAGATACTCGACGCCGCCGCCGTTGCCGCTCCACGACCAGCCCAGCCAGCCGATCCCGTTGGCCTGGCTGTACGCGAGGATGGCGTCCTCGTCCGGGTTGCCGTCGGAGTGGTTGAAGCCGAACTCACCGACCACGATGGGCAGCCCGGCAGCGCGGAACCGGCCCAGGTAATCGCTGATCTCCGCGGCGGTGTCGAACACCCCGTACATGTGGATGGAGAACACGATGTTGCGGGCCGGGTCGGCGGCGAAGACCGATGCGGCGTTGTCGCGCATGGTGAACGACCAGTCCTGCCCCCAGTTCGGCGCGTCCACCATGATCGTGTGGGTCAACCCGCCGGCCCGCAGGCGCTTGATCGCATTGGCGTTGTCAGTGGCCCACGAGGCGTAGTTCTGGTTGCCGTACGGCTCGTTGCCGATGTTGACGATGACGTACCTCTCCTGGCCGGCGAGGACGTCGGCGAGGCTGAGCCAGTAGTCGACGGCGCGGTCGAGGGTGATCGCGCCGCTCTGCTCGCCGTACCCTGTGGTGTCGTGCACCTCCAGCACGCAGATCAGCCGGTTGGCCTTGCAGAGCGAGATGACGTTGGCGACGTCGGAGTTGGTGTTGCGGGTCCACCGGTCGCCGCTGGAGAGCACCACCCGCACGGTGTTCGCGCCGAGCGCCTTCACGTCGGCGAACGAGCTGGTCTGCTGCGGGTACCAGGTGCGCGTGGTTGACGCCGCGCATGATGAATTCGGCGCCGTTGGCGTCGTACAACTTGCCGCTCGCGACGGAGAAACCAGCCGCGGCGTGCGCCGGCTGGCCGAACGCCAGCACTGTGACGAGCAACGCGAGCAGTGTCGCGCCGGCGGCGGAGAGTCGAGTCTTCATGGCCTTCCTCAGGGAGGACCCCCGGTGCCCGACAGGGGTGGGGACGTACAGGGGAAGGCGGCTGCAGCCCGGCAGCCGCGCCCGGCTCCCGGCGCAGGCATCAGCGTAGGACGATGGATTGGTCCGCGCAACCGGTTCAGTTGACGGGCCCGCAGCCCGGACAGCCGCAACGGCCCACGCGGACGCGGGCCGTCACGGGGCGGTCATCCCCACCACAGGATGTGCGCCATACCCGGCTCTTAACCGGTTAAGAGCGACGTTAGGCAGGAGGCTGGCATCCGTCAAGCACCACGGCAGCCGAACCGGACGGGAGGGTTGACCGCCGTGCACCGGGGTATCCCGGGAACGATCCGTCAGCGAGAGGGGAAACCAGGATGGTCAGCGTCGGCTACACCCTGATGAGCGAGCAGGCCGGGCCCAAGCAACTGGTGGACCATGCGGTACGCGCCGAGGCGGCTGGTTTCGACCAACTGGTGATGTCCGACCACTACTACCCCTGGCTGGACTCCCAGGGTCACTCCCCGTACGCCTGGTCGGTGCTCGGCGCGGTCGCCCACGCCACCTCCCGCGCGGAGCTGATGTCCTTCGTGACCTGCCCGATCCGGCGCTACCACCCGGCAGTGGTCGCGCAGAAGGCCAGCACCATCGGCGCGCTCTCGGACGGCCGTTTCACCCTCGGCCTGGGCGCCGGGGAGAACCTGAACGAGCACGTGGTCGGCGGCTGGCCGCACGTCCAGCAGCGGCACGAGATGTTCGAGGAGGCGTTGCAGATCATCCGGCCGTTGCTCAACGGGGAGACGCTGACCTTCTCCGGCAACCACTTCGACGTGCCCGACGCCTACGTCTGGGACCGCCCCGAACGGCCGGTGCCGATGGCCATCGCCGCGTCCGGTCGACAGTCCGCGACGCTGGCCGCCGAGTACGGCAACGGCCTCATCTCCACCGAACCCGACCGGCACATCATCGAGATGTACGACGACGCCGGGGGCGCCGGCCAGCCCCGCTACGGCCAGGTGGCCATCTGCTACGGCCCCGACGAGGCGGAGTGCCGCAAGATCGTGCACGACCAGTTCCGCTGGTTCGGAATGGGCTGGAAGGTCAACGCCGACCTGCCCGGCCCGGAGTCCTTCGCCGCCGCCACCCAGTTCGTCCGCGAGGAGGACGTCGCCGAAGGCATCTCCTGCGGTCCGGACGTGGACGCGCACGTCGAGGCGTTCCGCAAGTTCGTCGACGCCGGCTTCACCCACGTAGCGATCATCCAGGTGGGCGGAGAGAGCCAGCCGATGTTCCTGGACTGGGCGCAGGAGCAACTGCTGCCCCGACTGCGCGAGCTGTGAACGCGGAGAGGTGAACGTCATGCGCTTCGGCAACACGGAGATCCGCCCGCTCGGCGGGGGCCTCGGCTGCCTCCTGATGATCCTCTTCTCGATCGTGGCGTCGGTGGTCCTGACCGTCCTGCTGAATCTGGTGCTCTGAGCCCCGCACGTCTCAACGGCGCAGGCCCAGGGCCTTGAGCACCTCCCGGACGGCCAGCCGGGCCGGGTCGAGCATCGAACGGCGGGCCCAGCGGGCAGCGGGCGCGACGGTGGCCCGCCACACCGCCCTGAGGCCCCGCGCCACCGGCAGGACAGTTACCGACCAGACCCATCGGACTCCGGACAGCAGCGGGCGTACGGTGTGCCGCCACAGCCAGCGCATGCCTCGCCCGAGCGGGCGCAGCAGCAGTCGGTGGAGCAGTCGCAGCACCCGGCCGGCCGTCCGCCACGCGCCGACCACCGCGGCGACGACCAGCCGACCGACGGGCGTGAGCACCCTCCCCAACCAGTACAGCGGCCACAGGGCCAGGTACGTGACCAGCCAGACCAGCACGCGCCCCAGGACCACGAGGGCCGGACGCAGCCCATGACGGGTCATCCAGACCAGCGCGGGCCAGATCACCGTGCGGGCGACCCACACCAGCGGCAGCCACAGCACATGCCGCACGCACCAGACCAGCGGAAGCCAGACCAGTCGGTGCAGCAGCCAGGTCAGTGGGGCCAACAGCCAGCGGCGCAGGAACCCGCCCGCCGGGCGGAGCAGATACCGGTGCAGCAGCCGGCCGGCAGCCACGATCAGCTCCCAGAGCAGGCGTACCGGCAGCACCACTACCAGCGCCACACCACGCGCGACGGCCGCGACGAGCGGAGGCGCGACGGCGGCCGGCTGCGCCGTGTCCGAGACCGGCGGGTCGGCGGCCGAGCGAGCCCTCGCGGGCGCGGCCCGGTGATCGTTCGGCGGACCGGGCAGCGGCGAGTGGAGGGTACGGCGGTCGGTCACTGTGGCACGGTAATCGGCCCGCGCCACGCCCTGGGTGGCACCGGCAGCGCGAGCCGACGGTGGCGTCAGCCGGGAGACAACTCCAGTGTGACGAGCAGCGGATAGTGGTCGGAGGCGGTGGCCGCCGCGCCGTCGCGGCTCACGCGACAGTCGTGCGCCCGCTGCGCCACCGCCGGGCTGCCGAGCAGGTAGTCGAGCCGCATGCCGGCGAACTCGGCCCCGCCGAGCCGGGTGGGCACGGTGTGGCCGGCGGCCTCCGGTGCGTCGACGTTGCCCGTCGGCCAGAGGTCGACGAGGCCGGCGGCGAGCAGCCGGGCGATCGCGCGGGTGTCCACGGCGCCACCGGAGCGACGCAGGTGCCGCCGCCGGTAGAGGGTGGGCATGCCGGCCAGCCGGGCGGTGTGGTCGACGGTCGGGTCGAGCGAGTTGAGGTCACCGGTGACCAGTGTCAGCGGCCCCTGGTCGCGGCGCATCGCGGCGACCAGCCAGTCGACCTCCATTCGCCGCCGGCCCCCGGAGTACGGGTAGAGGTGGGTGCCCAGCACTGTGAACGGGCCGGCGGACGTGGCCACCACGACGCGGGCGGCGGCGTGGTGGAACGGGCGGCGCACCGACCCCGCGTCGACGACCCGGTACGGGGGCCGGACCAGCACCGCCACCGGCTGCCCGAAGCAGGACCGGGCCAGGTGGGGAATCATCCCCACCCGGCCCGCCACGCTGGCCATCAGCCCGTCCCGGTCGAAGCCGCGCAACTCCTGCAGGGCCAGCACGTCCGGTGCCTGCTCGTCGACTACCTGAACCACCTGATCCAGCCGGTCGAGGCCGCCGCGATCCCGTCCGCCGGTGCGGATGTTCCAGGTCATCACCCGCAGCACGACGGCGGCGTCTAGTCGGCTCGGCCGGCCCGCGCCAGCTCGTCGTCGAGGGTGTCCACGTCCTCCGACTCGATGGCCGGTCGGTTGCCTTCCTTCAGGTCCTCGTTGGGGCGGATCACCAGGTAGAGCAAGCCGATCCAGAGCGCGGAGAGCAGGATCGCGCCCATGAAGTCGGTCGGGTGGTGCATCCCCCGGTACATCCGGGAGGTGGCCACCCCGACCGGCATGAGCACTGCCAGCGCCACGAAGATCCAACGCCACCACCGGTCGGTACGCGGGAAGACGACGAGGGTGATCGCCAGCCAGACGCAGATCGTGGCCGCGATGTGCCCGGACGGGAACGACGAGGTGGGCATCTGCCCGTCCAGGTTCTCCACCAGCGGACGCGGCCGGTCGACAGCACGGGCCGACGCCAGGAAGAGCGTCAACTCCCCCACCATCGCCAGCGCCACGAAGAGCACCGGGCGCCAGCGCCGCCACACCGCCAGCACCAGCGGGCAGAACACCAGCGAGATCAGCAGGATGGCATGGGTGTCGCCGAACTTGCTCCACCACCAGCTGACGTCGGTCATCACCTCGGTGTGCCGCTCCGCGAACCACTGCGGCACCTGAGTGTCGAGGGTGTCGAAGAAGGTGCCCTTGGCGTGGTAGCTGACGTACGTGCCGAAGCCGTACAGCGCGCCGAACACGATCACCCAGCCGACCAGCAGCTCGGCCACCGCCGAGCGGGGATGGGCCAGCACGTGCTCCTCGGCCGGGGCGGGGGCGATGTCGTGCCCCGCCTCCGGCTCCAGGCCCTCGGTCAGCGACGCCACCGGCCGCCCCCGCTCCCGCCGCCACAGTCGGAAGGCGTACGCGGTGACGCCCAGCCAGGCGGCCCCGAGCAGCCAGGCGGCCAGCACGTCGGAGACGAAGTGCACGCCCAGCGCGATCCGGGTCAGCCCGACCAGTGCCACCAGCACACCGACGCCGACGATGGCCGGCTTGCGCCAGCGGGGCGCCATCGCCGGCAGGAACACCAGCAGCAGCGCTCCGTACGCGACGAACGAGCCGAGCGCGTGCCCGCTCGGGAAGCTGTTGCCGGGCGCGCTGGCGATCGGCACGTCCACGACCGGACGGAGCCGGCCGACGAGCGTCTTCAGTGACGGGTCGAGGATCAGGCCGCCGACCCCCGTGATGATCAGGTAAACGGCGAGTCGGGGCTGCCGCCGGATCAGCAGCCCGACCACGGCGATGGTGACCAGCCAGATGAGGATCGGCCGACCGCCCAGGTCCGTCACCGCCTGGAGCACTGTGACAAGCGCGTGGTGCGGGGCGACGAGCCCGTTGAACCACTCGGCGAGCCCGTGGTCGACATCCTGCAACGGGCTCCACTGCACCCGGACGAGCAACAACAGCAGCCCGAAGGCCACCCCGGCACCGGTGACGGCCACCAGACCGGCAATGCTCCGTTCGGCGAAATGACCGATCGGACGGTGCGCCACCTCTTTGACCGCGGTCACCCCGCACCTCCCTTGTCGCCTCTGGCGAGGCGCTTTACCCGATCCGCGTCCGTCGTACACGCCGGTGCCGCTAGAGCGCCGACATGTCACCGGTGTCGTACAGCTCGGCGCGGTCCGGGTCGGGCTCCCACAGATCCGGTTGGGCGGGCTCCCGCGCACCGATGCGCAGCGCCTCCAGTTGGGCGGCGAAGGACAGCCCGCCGAAGAGCGCCATCCCGGTCAGATTGGCCCAGAGCAGCAGCGCCATCATGCCGGTCAGGGCGCCGTAGGTCTGCCCGAAGCCGTCGCTGAACCGCACGTACGCGGCGAGCAGCAGGCTGGCCAGCCACCACAGCGCCGTGGCGATGCCGGCGCCGAACAGCAGCCAGGACAGGCCGGGCTGGTTGCGGCGCGGCGCGTGCCGGAACAGCACGGCGACGGCGACGACGGTCAGCACGAGACTCAGCGGGAAGCGGATCACGTCCCAGATGCCGTTGGCGACAGCGCCCCACTCGTAGTGTTCGCGGACCGAGTCGCCCATCGCGCCGCCGCCGACCAGGATCAGGAAGCCGGCGAGCGCGGGCAGGCCGGCGGTGACGGCCAGCACGGCGGCCCGTAGGTACTTGCGCAGTGCCGGGCGGTCCCGCTCGACGCCGTAGATGCGGTTGGCGCCCCGCTCGATCTGGGCCATCGTGGTGGTGAGCGCGAACAGGCCGGTGAGCAGACCGAGGGTGAGCGCCAGCTCCCCGGCGTCCTCGACGCGTTCGCCCTCGCCGAGCAGCTCGCCGACCATCTGCGCGCTCTGGCCGGGGGTGAGCGCAAGGACGGTGTCGGCCACGACCTGGCCGCCCTCCTCGACGCCCAGCTCGCTGATCAGGCCGGTGAGGGCGATCAGGAACGGCACCACGGCGAGGCAGAGTTGCAGCGCGAATGCCCGGGAGTGGCTGAACCCGTCGCCGTAGCGGAACCGGATGAACGCGTCCCGCAGCAGGTGCCAGCCGCCCTGCCTGCGCAGTGTGTGCCAGGCGTCGTCGGCGGACAGCTCCTCGTCGGCCATCAGCCGGGTCTCCGGCACGATCCGGGTACTACTCACTGCGGGCTTCCTCAATCAGCTGCTCGCCCCGCTCCCCGGCACCTTGCGCGTCGACGGCCAGGTCGGGAGCGTCCTCGGGCTGGGGGACACAGAGCCAGAGCGCCTGCGGTCGGACCTCGGCCCGCAACTGGCGGCCCGGGGAGATCAGGTCGCCGTCCAACTCCCGGGGCTGCGCCCGGTTGCTGGTGACCACCACCCGCCGGCCCCGGAAAATCTCCAGCTGCGGCACCTGGCCGCTGCGGCGGATCACCGCCCAGCCGAGCGCGAGCCAGTGCCGCAGGTTGCGCGGGGTGAGCACGGCGACGTCCAGCCAGCCGTCGTCCGGCTCGGCCTCGGTCAGCAGGGTCACGCCGCCCTGCAGCCGGCCGACGTTGGCGATCAGGACCGAACGGGCCCGGCGGCGCAGCGGCGGCCTGTCGTCGATGCGGATCTGCACCCGCATCGGCCGGTCCCGGAGGTGGCGGGCAGCACCCACCACGTACGCGGGCCAGCCGATGCGGGCCTTTGTGGTCTCGTTCGTGGCTTCGAGCATCTGGGCGTCGAAACCCATACCTGCCATCACTGTGAAGTACTTGTCCTCGACGGCACCGACGTCGAGCAGCCGTCGGCCGCGTTCGACGGCGACCTGCAACCCGGCGGCCAGGTCGGTGGAGAGCCCCAGGTTGGCGGCGAGCAGGTTGCCGGTGCCCTGCGGCAGCACGGCGAGGGCCACATCGGTGCCGACCAACCCGCTGACGCAGGACATCACGGTGCCGTCGCCCCCGCAGGCGAAGACCAGGTCGACGCCGTCCTTGACGGCCTGCTCGGTCTGGCCGCGACCCGGGTCGTCGACTGTCGTCTCGTACCACTGCGGCGCGGGCCAGCCGGCCGCGGTCAGGGCGTCGTCGACGGTCCGCCGCAACTCGTCGAGATCGTCGACCTTGACCGGGTTGACCACGACAGCGGAGCGCAACCCGCCGTCGCCGCCCGAGGGCCGCCTGTCCTGTCCAGCATCCACGGCGCCAGTGTGCAGCACCCGGACGGCTTCAGCGACCCGGCGACCGACGCGCGTCGGAAGTGCCACAGACAGGTTTCAACCCGGCCCCACCCGTCAGGCCGCCGCCCGCAGTGCGAGCTCCACCCGCCGGCGCAGATCGTCGAGGTCGACCCCGGACTCGGTGAGCACCAAGGCGCCGAGCCCGTTGCCCTCCCGGAGCACCCCGAGCAGGATGTGCTCGGTGCCGATGTGGCGGTGGCGCAGGCGAAGGGCCTCCCGCAGGGACAGCTCCAGCGCCTTCTTCGAGCGGGGCGAGAACGGCCCGCCGAGGTACCGCTTCCGCCCCCAGCGGCGGCGTGGCGCCGGCACCGCCTCCCGTAGCGCGTCCGGGCCGAAGGACTGCTCGATGCGGGCCACGATCGCGGCCAGGTCGATGCCGATCTCCCGCAGCGCCGCCGCGTCCGCGTCGCCGAGGCCGGCGCCCCCGCTGGCGGTGTGCCGGCGGACGCGGTCGCGCAGGTCGTCGGCGCGCACCCCGGCGTCGGCGAGCACCCGGCTGGCCAGCCCGGCCTCGTCGGCGAGCAGGGCGAGCAGCAGGTGCTCGGTGCCGACCGGCCGCTGACCCTCGACCCGTGCCTCCTCCAGCGCCCGGCGCACCACGTCGCGCGCCCGGTCGGTGAACCGTTCGAACATCACGCCTCCCAGGATGAGTTGACCGCCGGTCGCCCGGCGTGCTTCTTGTGCACTGCCTGCCGGCTGACCTCGAGCGCGTCGGCGATCTCCTGCCAGGACCAGCCCTGCCGTCGGGCGTTGTCCACCTGGACCACCTCGAGCCGCTCGAGGAGCCGGCGTAGCGCGCGGACGGCGCGCAGCCCGACCCGGGGGTCGGTGCTGCCGGCTGCCGCCGCGAGTTCTGTCGCCTGACTCATGCCGTCAACATACGTTGACAGCGCGCCTCGTGTCAACCCTGGTTGACGAACGCTTGCCTGTTCCGTCCGCCGCACCCCACCACCGACTTGACAGCGCTATAGATAGCCGTTATCCATAAACGATCTAGACGAAGGATGTGCTCGGTGCAGGACGTGGTGTTGGCCATGCTGGCCAAGGAGCCGGCGCACGGATACCAGCTGCGCAGCCGGCTGCGTGCCGCGCTGGGCCCGCTGGGCGAGGCGATGAACGCCGGGCAGATCTACGTGACGCTGACCCGCCTCGGCAAGGCAGGGCTGGTGACCTCGCAGCGGGCCGAGGGCCTACCGGACCGGCCCGAACGCCGGGTGTACGCGCTGACCCCGGAGGGGCAGCAGCGAGTCGCCACCTGGCTGGCCGAAGTGAACTGGCCGAAGCCGGACCTCGCGGAGTTTCACCTCAAGCTGGTCGCTGCCGCGACAGCCCGGCTGGCCGATCCGGTGGCCCTGGTTGACGCCCAGCGGCGTGAGGTGCTGCGCCGGCTGCGCGACGCCCAACGGGCCGCGTTGGAGCGATCGGTGGATCCGGTTGCCGGGCTACTGCTGGAGGGTGTCGTGCTGCGGCTGCGGGCCGACCTGGAATGGCTGGAGGCGTGCGAACGCCTATGGGCTGAACTTGATCCGACCGGACGGAAGGCGGGGGCGTGACCGGGTCGACGGTATTGCAGGCGCATGGCCTGAGCATGCTTTACGGCGACGAGCACGCGCTGGTCCGCGCGGTCGACGAGGTCGACCTGAACGTGCCGGCCGGGCAGTCGCTGGCGGTGATGGGGCCCAGCGGCTGCGGCAAGTCCACCCTGCTGTACCTGCTCGGCGGGCTGCAACGCCCGACCGGCGGTGAGGTGTGGCTGGCCGACCGTCGGATCGACACGATGAGCGAACGGGCCCTGGCCCGGCTGCGGCGTGACAGCCTCGGGTTCGTCTTCCAGTCGTTCCACCTCATGGACGAGCTCACCGCGGTCGAGAATGTGGAGCTGGCCGCGCTGCTGGCCGGCCATTCACCAGGCAGGGCCCGCAAGCGGGCGATGTATCTGCTGGACCGGGTGGGGCTGGCCGACCGCGCCACGCACCTGCCCTCGGCACTGTCCGGTGGGCAGCGCCAGCGGGTCGCCATCGCCCGCGCGTTGAGCAACGAGCCGCTGGTCGTGCTGGCCGACGAACCCACCGGCAACCTGGACAGCGCCGCCACCCTGGACGTGCTGCGGCTGTTCGAGGAGCTACGCACCGCAGGACAGACCCTCGTGGTGGTCACCCACGACCCCCGCATCGCCGCCGGTCGCCGACCGGGTGATCGCCATGCGTGACGGCGCGTTCGTCGACGACAACCGACTTGCCAGCACCGCCACCGGCACCCTCTACGGCGGGCGGAGCTGACATGGCCGGCCGCCTCCTGCTCGTCTGCCGGCTGCTGATGCGCGACCTGCGCCGTCGCCGAACCGAAACCGTCCTGCTTCTGACCGCGATCACCGCCGCCACCGCCACACTGACCGTCGGCCTCACCCTCAACGAACTCGCGGACCGGCCGTACCAACAGACCCGGACGGCCACCGCCGGCCCGGACGTGATCGTGACACCCCGGGCCACCGGCCAGGCCGCACTGGACGAACTCGCATCGCTTAGTACCGGGGCCGGCGTCACCGATCACAGCGGCCCCTTCCCGATCGCCTACCTGACGATGACGGCCCACGGCAAGTCCGCGCACACCGTCGTGGCGGGCCGGGACACCGCACCCGCATCGATCGACCGGCCCGCCGTGACCGACGGCACCTGGGTACGCCCCGGCGGCGTGGTCGCCGAGCGCGCCTTCGCCGACGCCCTCGGCATCCGCATCGGCGACACGGTCAACATCGGCGGCCATCCGCTGCGCGTGATCGGGACCGCGGTCACCGCCGCGAGAGCGACGTACCCGTACGCCGGGTGGCACTATCCCGGCAGCGTCCTGGTCGAGCGCGGCGGCCTGGTCTGGGTCGACCACAGCAACATCGCCACGCTCGCCGGCAGCCAGCCCCTGTCGTACACCCTCAATCTCAAACTCGCCGACCCGGCGGCCAGCAGCACGTACCCCATCGGCGACCAGCTCACCACCTGGCAGGCGATCAGCTACCTCAACGGTCGGCTGTACAGCGACGCGCAGATCGCCCTGCTCGTCGGCAGCTGGCTGCTCAACGGCCTTGCGCTGGCCGGTGTCGCCGGCATCGTCGCGGGCCGGATCATCGGCCAACGTCGCCGGGTGGGGCTGCTCAAGGCCGTCGGCGCCGGCCCAGCCATGATCGCCGCCGTCCACCTCGCCGAGTACCTCGTGATCGGGCTTGCGGCCGCCGCCGCGGGCTGGTTCGCCGCACCCGCGCTGATCCGCCCCAGCGCCGGGCTCATCGGCTCCGTCAACGCCCAGCCACCTGCGCTACGCATGGTGGTCGCCGTCGTGGTCCTTGCCCTCGCGATCGCTGTGGCGGCGACTCTGGTGCCGGTGTTGCGCGCCGCCACCACCAGCACCGTTCACGCGCTCGCCGACGCCGCAACACCACCGCGGCGTCGGCGGTGGCGCATCTGGCTGTCACGGCGGCTGCCCACCCCCCTGCTGATCGGGGTACGCATCAACGCGCGCCGGCCGCGCCGCGCCCGGCTGGTCACCGTGAACGCCCTGATCACCACAACCACGCTCGTCGGCGTTTTCATGGTCAACAGCCAGGCGGTGCACTTCGACCTCGGCTACACCGAACTCGCCAACCCCCGGGTGGAACGGGGCGAGCAGGCCACGCTCGTGCTCACCGTCGTGCTGTGCATTCTCGCGCTCATCAACGCCGTCGTGAGCGCCTTGGGCGCGGTCCTCGACGCCCGGCAGCCACTGGCCGTCGCGCGGACGCTCGGTGCGACGCCCGCGCAGGCAGGCCTGGGGCTGGCGGTAGCGCAACTGCTTCCAGCCATACCCGGCGTCGCAGTGGGGATCCCGGCCGGCGTCGGGCTCGTTACGCTGGTCAGCACCGGCGAAGTCCAGTACCCACCCGGTTCCTCCCTGCTCGCCACCGCGCTCGGAGTCCTGCTCGCCATCGCCGCGCTCACCGCCATCCCCGCGATGGTTGCCGCACGGCGTCCGGTTGTGGACACACTCAGGTCCGCACCGACCTGACCGGCCGAGCCATCCGATCCCGCCCGCCACCGGGCACATCCGACTACCCTCAGTCAGGGACAGCTTGGTCGTGCCGGGCGCGACGCCCGGGAGGTGATATCGGATGGCCGCACCCGCCGACGCAGCGGTGCTGGTCGGCCTCGGGTCGGAACTCGACCTCCCGGTCGTCGAACAGGCCGCTCAGGAGGCCGCCGGACACGGCCGGCCACTGCACCTGCTGCACACCTTCGACTGGCGCGCGGCCTTCGCCGCGGACACCGTCGCCGCACCCCGGGACCAGGCCGAAAAACTGATCACCCGCGCCGCACAACTCGCCCACCAGACCGAGCCGGGGCTGACCGTACGCGGGGAGATCGTCGAGAGCGCGATGCTGCCCACCCTCATCCGCCGCTCGGAGGGCACCTTCCTGCTGGCCGTCGGCGACAGCGGCATGGCGGGCAGCGGCCAGTGCGTTCCGGCCGAGACGACCGCCGTGCAGTTGGCCGCGCGCGCCGGCTGCCCCCTGTTGGTGGTCCGACGTGAGCCGCCGCCGCAGGGCCCGGTGCTGGTGGGCGTCGACGGCTCGCCCAGCTCACACCTCGCCCTGCAATGGGCCGTGCGGTGCGCGGCCCGCCGGGGCGGCCGACTGCTGGCGCTGCGGGTGGTCGAGTACGACGAGGACGCCGACGCGGTAGCCGAGCAGCTCACCGAAGCACTGGACCGGCACACCGGCCGCGACAACACGGTGCCGACCGAGTGCCGGGTGGTACGCGGTGACCCCGCCGACGTGCTGATCGACACGTCCCGCAACGCGCAGGTGGCGCTGGTCGCCGCCCGCGGCGACGAACCGGGCCGGGCCATGCTGGGGGCGGTCGCCCAGTCCCTGCTCTACCACTCCCCGGCCCCGGTGGTCGTCGTCCGCGGCCTGGCCGAGGCGCCGCTGACCGCGCCCGACGCCCGCCCGGAGCGGGACAAACAGCCCTGACCCGGGGCGTCCGCAGTGGCCAGGCTGGACGCCCCACTCCTACCCGCGAGAGGCAGCATGATGGAGACCGCTCTCGACGTGCACCACGCCCTCACCGACGACGAGCTGCGCCGGCTGGACGCCTACTGGCGCGCCGCGAACTACCTCACCGTCGGGCAGATCTACCTGCTGGACAATCCGCTGCTGCGCGAGCCGCTGACCCCCGACGACATCAAACCCCGGCTGCTCGGGCACTGGGGCACCAGTCCCGGTCTCAACCTGATCTACGCCCACCTCAACCGGGTGATCGTGGCGCGCGACCTCAACGCCATGCTGGTCACCGGCCCCGGTCACGGCGGACCGGCCATCGTGGCCAACACCTGGTTGGAGGGCACCTGGTCGGAGCGCTACCACGACGTGGCCCGCGACGAGGCCGGGATGTCCCGGCTCTTCCGCCAGTTCTCCTTCCCGGGCGGCATCCCCAGCCATGTCGCGGCGGACGTGCCGGGTTCGATCCACGAGGGCGGCGAACTCGGGTACGCGTTGAGCCACGCCTACGGCGCCGCGTTCGACCACCCGGACCTGCTGGTGGCCTGCGTGATCGGCGACGGCGAGGCGGAGACCGGGCCGCTGGCCGGCAGTTGGCTCTCCGACGTGTTCCTCAACCCGGCGCGCGACGGCGCGGTGCTGCCCATCCTGCACCTCAACGGCTACAAGATCGCCAACCCGACCGTGCTGTCCCGGATTCCCGAGGCCGACCTGCTCGACCTCATGCGCGGCTCGGGCTACCAGCCGTACGTGGTGGCCGGTGACGAGCCCGCCCGGGTGCACCGGGCCCTCGCCGCGACGCTGGACCGTGTGCTGGGCGAGATAGCCGAGATCCAGCGGCGGGCCCGCTCCGGAGGCGTCGTCGAACGTCCCCGCTGGCCGATGATCATCCTGCGGACGCCGAAGGGCTGGACCGGCCCGCGTGAGGTCGACGGCACCCAGGTGGAGGGCACCTACCGCGCCCACCAGGTGCCCCTGTCGGGCGTACGCGACAACCCTGCGCACCGGGCCGAGCTGGAGCGCTGGCTGCGCAGCTACCGGCCGGAGGAGCTGTTCGACGCGACTGGCGCGCCGGTGGAGGAACTGCTGACGCTTCCACCGCGCGGTGACCGGCGGATGAGCGCCAACCCGGTCACCAACGGCGGCGTGGTGCTGCGCGACCTGACCCTGCCGGACTTCCGCGACTACGGCGTGGAGGTTCCCGAACCGGGTACGCCGATCGCCGGCGCGACAGGGGTGCTCGGCCCCTGGATCCGCGACGTCATCAGCGCCAATCCGGAGACGTTCCGGCTGTTCGGCCCGGACGAGGTCGCGTCCAACCGACTGGGTGCGGCGTTCGAGGTGACCGACCGGGCCTGGGTGGCCGCCACGGTGCCCGGCGACGACCACCTTTCCCCCGACGGGCGGGTCATGGAGGTGCTCTCCGAGCACCTGTGCCAGGGCTGGCTGGAGGGCTACCTGCTGACCGGTCGGCACGGCGTGTTCACCAGTTACGAGGCGTTCATCCACATCGTCGACTCGATGCTCAACCAGCACGCCAAGTGGCTGAAGGTGACCCGGGCCATCCCCTGGCGGCAGCCGATCGCCTCGCTGAACTACCTGCTCTCCAGCCACGTCTGGCGGCAGGACCACAACGGTTTCTCCCACCAGGACCCGGGCTTCATCGACCACGTCGTCAACAAGAAGGCCGAGGTGGTGCGGGTCTATCTGCCGCCGGACGCCAACACGCTGCTCGCCACGATGGACCACTGTCTGCGCAGCCGGCACTACATCAACGTGGTGGTGGCCGGTAAGCAGGCCGCCCCGAACTGGCTGACGATGACCGAGGCGATCCAGCACACCCGGCGTGGCCTGGGCATCTGGGAGTGGGCCAGCAACGACGGCGGCACCGAACCGGACGTGGTGCTCGCCTGCTGCGGAGACGTGCCCACCCTGGAGACGCTGGCAGCCGTCGAGCTGCTGCGCCAGAACCTGCCGACGTTGAAGGTGCGTCTGGTCAACGTGGTCGACCTGATGCGGCTCCAGCCGGACACCGAGCACCCACACGGCCTGACCGACAACGAGTTCGACACCATCTTCACCGAGGACCGGCCGGTCATCTTCGCGTACCACGGTTATCCGTGGCTGATCCACCGACTCACCTACCGCCGCAGCAACCACGACAACCTGCACGTGCGCGGCTACAAGGAGGAGGGCACCACCACCACTCCGTTCGACATGGTGATGCTCAACGACCTGGACCGCTTCCACCTGGTCATCGACGTCATCGACCGGGTGCCCGGGCTGGCCGCCAGCGCCGCGCACCTGCGCCAACGGATGGTCGACGCCCGCCAGGCGGCCCGCGACTACACCCGCCAGTACGGCGAGGACGACCCCCAGGTGGCCGAATGGCGCTGGGTCCGCGAAACCGACCCGACCACCCCCTGAAGGAGGACGACGTGCGCGACGCGGAGATCCTGGTCGGCTACGACGGCTCCACCGACGCCTCGGTGGCCCTGAACTGGGCAGTGGAGGAGGCGCGGCACAGCGGTCAGCCGGTGCGGCTGGCGTACGTCTTCGAATGGCTGACAGTGGCCAGTTGGGTCGGCCCGGGCGTGGCCCCCGGCGTGTGGCCGGACGACACCGCCCGTCGGCAGGTCGAGGACCTGGTCCGCAAGGCCGCGGCGGACGCCACCGCGGCCAACCCCGGGCTGCGGATCACCGGCGAGGTGTACGACGGGCCGCCCGCGCTGGTGTTGCAGGAACGCTCGGCCGAGGCCGGGATGCTGGTGCTGGGCAGCCGGGGTCACGGCGGCTTCGGCGGCCTGCTGGCCGGGTCGACGGCGGTCTCGGTCGCCGCGCACGCCCACTGCCCGGTCGTGGTGGTCCGGGACGGGGCCGACAGCGCCGTGACCGACACGTCGGGCCGCCAGGTGGCGGTCGGGGTGGACGGCTCGGAACCGTCGCTGGTGGCGCTCGGCTTCGCTGCCGAACGGGCCGCGCAGCGGCAACTGCCGCTGCGCGTCCTGCACGCCTGGACACCGGGCCCCGGCGGGGCGGCCGGGGTGCCCGACGAGCGGGCCGCCGTGGAGCAGGCGCTGGAGCCGTGGCGGCGGACGTTCCCCGAGCTGGCGGTGACCGTCGACCTGGCGTCGACCAACCCGGCCGCGATGCTGATCGAGGCGAGCCGGGACGCGCGGCTGGTGGTGGTCGGCAGCCGCGGCCGGGGTGGGCTGGCCGGAATGCTGCTCGGCTCGGTCAGCCAACAGCTCATCCAGCACGCCCACTGCCCGGTCGCGGTCGTCCGAGAACGCTGACCAGCACCATCGACCGACGACCTCCGGGGATCGACGCCCTCGCCGGTACGCGACGAGCCATTCCCATAGAGGCTAGGTGCCCGACAGCAACCCGGTCACCCAAAAGCGAACGCCGACGCCCAGTGCAATGCTCTCATCGCTCTTCGCTATCGACCGATCCTCCGCGACTGTTCGCCGAGCCAGGCATTCGCACACGGGAGCGGCAAACGTCGACTCGACATCTGCCGCTCCCACCGCCTTCGGGTCGACAAGCACCCGCGAATAATCCTGCTCAACAAGATCAATTGACGCTAGATTAACGGTCCGTCCAGAATCTCGTATTCACAGTAGAGACCGACCAAGTACTGCTTCGAGTATTCCCCACCTTGTGCAATGTTCTGCGGCAACCATTCGTCCGGTCCGGGATCAAGGTCAACCACGCATCGACCGGGAGAGCAGTCAATATTCAACCCGTCCGACAGAACTGTGTACGAGTACTTCGCACTCGATGCGAACTGATATTCACTGACTCCCTTGACGGTCAAGCGCACGAGTCGCCATTCGTTTTCAGCGCTCGCGTCCATCACCTGAATCTCAACTGAAGCGGTACGATCACCGACCGGAACACGAGGTAGGTGCAGGCGAACTCCCGTGATAACACCATCCTCGAAGCGAATGAACCGCTCCAGGAATGATTGGACATCGCGTTGCTCGAGTCGCGCAGACACCTAAATTGTCCTCCTGTGAGCTCATGGCCTTAAATTCCATCCCGGCGGAAGGTCCCGACCCGGAATATGCGCAGCACCCGCACCATGACCACCACCCGGCGTACCGGGCGGGTCAATGATGTGGCCATGTGGACCGCCTGTTCCATGGTCCTTAAAATCATAGTGCCCAACCGCATCGCCATCGCCATTGTAGATCGTGTTCTGTACTGGGGTTCCATCGCCGCCCGTCCGAGTGTGAACGGAATTCGGTTCCCCACCGGTCCAGGGGGGCCGACCCGTTCCAGACGTATGACCACCTACTGGGAGCCCATCGCCGTCGAGCGGGATCCTGGCATCGACCGGGCCATAAGGTCGATCCGCCATTGACGGTGCGGGCGTGAAGCCGTCACCGCAGTTGTGGACGAGTACCGGTGTTCTACCGGCTACCACATAGTACGTGTGGATGTCCGCGACCGTGAGGTCGTGCATCGCCTCCAGGCCGGCGTACGACCGGACGGCCTGGACGCTTACCGCCTTGCCATCCAGGGCCCGCAGCGACTCGCCGACCTGCACATCCGCAGCGTCGATCCAGTCCTTCCGGTCCTCGCTCCAGAACGGGTGGTGCTGCGTGGTCTTGATGACGGAAGGCTCTGCGCCGGCCACCGCGACGGTCAGGTCCGTCAGGTCCGCATCCTCGTTGAGGTGGGTGCGGGTGACCTCACGAGCCGCGGTCTTCCCGGTCTCCGGGTCGGTGGCCAGGACCAGGTCGCCTTCTTGCAACTCCTCGATGGCTTTGTAACCACCGCCGGCCAGCACGACCTTCGTCCCCGGTGCGAAGCTGTGCCGTTTGACCAGGCAACTCTCGGCAGCCTCCAGGACGTCGTCGGCCCATTTTGTGTCCTCGGACCACTTCACCAGGGCCTTGGCCGCTTTGCCGAGCACCTTGGCCATCGGTTTGGCCTTGCGAATGACTTGGGCGGCCTTGCCCATGGGCAGCATGCCGGCAAGCGTGTAGACGCAGGCCATCAGATTGCCGTGGATGCAGTCCAGGATGTCGTTGATGCCGAAGAACTCGAGCAGAAGCTGACCACCGGCCTTGATGATGATCGAGATGGCATTCTGCTTCTTGACTTCCTTGGCCCGCTTGATCTCCTCGTCGGTCGGGCCGCCGTTCTTGCCGCCGCCCTTGCCGCCCTTGCCGCCACCGCCGCCGTTGCCGCCACCAGCCTCATGCGCGGCGTGCGCCTCTGCCCAGTCGTCGTCGCCGCAACTGCCGCCGCAGCCGTCGTTGTCGCCCGCGACCTCGACGTAGTTGCCGTACATGTCCTCGTAGTCGGCACCCGGGCCACAGGCGTCGTCGGAGCAGGACCGAAGGCCGGTCGGGTCGGAGAACGTGATCGGGCTGTTGTTGCTGTAGGCGTAGGCGTTCCACTGCTGCGGGTCGGCCAGGTCCTGCACCGGGTCGACCGAGATGAACCGCCCGAGACCGGTGTCGTACTGCCGGGCCCCGATGTTGGTCAGGCCGGTCGGGTCCTTGTCGCCTCCGACGAAGCCCTTGTTGTTGGTCCACTGCGGCTGGCTGCCGCGAGGATCGCCGTACGGGGTCTGGCGGCGTACGGTGACCGCCTGCGACGCCGCGTTGATGCCGGTCTGCTGGGTGCCCTGGTGGTCGGAGTAGAGCCAGGTCAGCGCGCTCGGCGTACGGTTACCGACCATCTTGCCGGCGAAACTGTAGTAGCGGGTGCCGGTGAGGACGGAGTTGTTGTCCCGCCGGATTTCCTGGCCCGGCAGGTAGAGCGTGCTGCCGGTGGCGTCACGCCGGATCAGGCGCGCGCCGTCGGCGTCGTAGATGTTGGTCTCGACGGTCTGACCGCCGACCTTCACAGTGGCGAGCTTGCCCTCGGCGTTCCACGTGAGGGTCTGCGAGTTCGCCGCCGTCGCGCAGTTGTTCGCGGTGGTGGTCGCCGGCCGGCAGGTCATGTTGCCGACGTTGTCGTAGGCGTACTGGGTCGTGACGGCGGCTTGGCCGGGCGCCTCCGTGGTGACCGAGGTGACGGCGTGCGGCCGTACGACGTTCTTTCCGCTGGTCGGCGTCGTGTAGTCGCGCTTGGTGTCGCCCGCCGCGGTGTGCACCTTCTCCGTGCTGCGGTTGCCGACCGCGTCGAGGGTCCACTCGTGCCAGTACGGTGCCGGCCCGCCAAGGTTGGGCACACTCGGATCCGCCGCGCAGTCGACACCCGTCTTGGGCGTCCAGGCGTTTGTCATCCGACGCAGGTCGTCGTAGCGGAAGCACTGGGTGTCCGCCGTGCCGACCTGTGGGGTGTCCTTGATCCAGAGGATGTTGCCGATGGCGTCCCGCTTGTAGTTGGCGTCCACCACGGTGCCGGCGCCGGTCTCCGGCTTGACCGTCATCCGGTCGACGCGCCGGGTGGTCAGGTCGTAGTAGGTGTTGTCCTCGACGTACACGCCGCCGTCGGTCTTGCGGGTGGTGAGGGTCGGCTCGCCGTACTGGGTGTACTGCTGGCCGATCACGTAACGGCCCACGTTGATCAGGTTGGTGGCCAACTCCGTGGGCAGACCGGTCGTCGGGTCGTACTTCGTCTCCACCTTCTCGGTGGTCAGGCCGCCACCACCGGGATAGGTGATCGACGTCGGGCTGCCGTCGTACGGGGAGTATCCGTAGGCGTAGGACCAGGTCCCCGCGATGTTCTGAGCCTCGTTGGTGGGAATGACGTAGTTCGCGCCGTCCGGCTGGTAGCGGTCGGTGAAGTCGCTCACCTGCCACTTGTAGGCGTTGGCCGACCCTGCGGACTCGTACCGGATGCTCTCGGTCAGTTGACCGCGGACCGTCTTGCCGCTGTAGAGCTTGTCGTACTTCCACTCGGCCAGCTTGTTGCCGGCCGCGATGCTGCCGGCGTAGAGGCCCTTGCGCCGCCCCATGGAGTCGTAATCGTTCACCAGGACGTTGTTGGCGGCGTCGGTGGTCTTCTCCACCTGGTCGTACTGGGTGTACGACGTCGTGGTGGTGCCCTTGTCCGGGTCCTTCGCGCTGATCTGGCGACCCTTGACGTCGTACGCGTTCACCCACTCGTTTCCGCCGGTGTCCCGGACGAGGGTGAGCTGGTTCTTGCGGTTGTAGGTGTAGGTCGTGACGATGTCCGGCTTGACCTGGGTCTTGTCGGCCCGCTGCCGCAGCTCGACGGTCCGGCCCTGCACGTCGGTCTTGGTGGTGGTGACGGTGCCGCCCTCCGGCGGGGTCACCACCGTGGAGTCGCCGAGGTACTCGGTCCTGGTGCGCCACTTCTCGACGAGGTTGGTGATCCCGTCGGTTCCGAAGAACACCTGGTCGGTCGCGCGGGAGGCGTTGTCGTAGACGGCCTTCGACACGGCCGACACCGACCACTCCGGCTCCCACCAGAGCGCGCCGGCGGGCGCGCCCGGCTCGGCGTGCGCCTGGTAGGTGGTCACTGCCCGACCCGTCGCGTCGTAGAGCGTGTCGGTGACCACCCGGTCGCCGCCGACGCCGGCACTCTGCGTCTGGCGGGGCCGCAGGAAGGCGTCCTTGATGTCGTACGACGTCAGGTAACCGCCGCCGGCGTTGAGCACCCGGCTCCTGGTGTACGGGTAGGCGTCCCGGTTGGGCGCGTACGAGTAGGTGTAGTCGACCGACGGGCTGGTCGGGTGGGCAGTGCGCGGCCAGCCGACCGCCCAGCCCTTGGCGAGGCGACCCATCGGGTCGTACTCCATGTCGGCGAGCCGACCGTTGTAGTCCTTGGTCTGGATCGGCTGACCCCAGTAGGGCCGCGTCTGGATGGTGTTGACCCAGTCGACGCTGCCGCCGTTCGGATCCGGGGTCTTGGTGGTCACCGTCATGACCGGCCCACCGGTCGCGGGGGTGTACGCCGTCGTCACCGTACGGCCACGCGCGTCGGTGGCGGTCTTCGGCCGCCCGTACACGTCGAAGCTGGCCTGGCTCAGGGTCTGCCAGACGGTGCCACCGCCGACCGACCAGTCCTGGAGCCGGTCGATCCGGGTGACCTCACCCCGGCTCGGTGGGGTGTCGACGCTCGTCGCGCCGTCGTAGAACTTACGCTCGTCGGCGACGATGTCGTCCTGGCTGGCCGGCGGGGTGGCGCAGGGCACCGCCTTGACGGTGATCTGCTTGACCGTCTGGATCAGGTTCGCGCCGGTGTTGCGGTTGTACAGGTAGGTGGTGCACGTCTCGTCGCCGGCCTTGGCGACGTCACCGTCGGACTGGATGGTCTTCGTGCTGCCGTAGGCGCCGTCGAAATCCGACACGCTGCGCGACGTCCGCCAGCCGGAGGCGCCGTTGGCTCCGAGCGCCACGGCGTTGTAGGTGATCGCCGTGTTGACGTACCGGGCGGTGACCGTGTCCTTGTTGATGGTGCGGGTCGCTGTCGCACCCGAACGCCACGGCACATTGACCGTCTTGCTGACCGGCTTGGTCTTGGTGCCGTTGTAGACGACCTGCTCGCGGACCATGCCGGCGAACTGGTCCTCGTCGTACACCGTCTCACCGCCGAGCGAGGCGCCCACAGTGACGGTGCGGGTGTCACCGTTCGCGTTCAGCCGGTCTCCGTGCATGCCCCGCAGGAAGGTCGTCTCGGTCAGGGTCTGCGCCGGGGCGTCGCCCTTGCGTACCTGCACCTGGCCGAAGCCGCGGAACTGGTTCCACGTCTTGTGCTTCGGCTTGACCAGGCCGTTGTCGTCGGCGTAATGCCAGGCCGGGTTGCCGATGTAGTCGTAGTACGTGTTCTGCACCGGCTGGCCGTGGTCGGTGCTGCCGACCTTGACCATGATGTCGGACTCGGAGACCTGCGTGACGACGTACTTGTGCCAGTACTCGGTGAGGTCCTTGCCCGGTTCGTACGGGTCCGGCCCGACCACCGGGTAGCAGAGGCGGGTGTTGTTCTCCGGGGAGGACGGCAGGCTGCTGCTCTTGCAGTCCTCCTGGCTGTACGTGACCTGGATCTTCCCACCGGTCTCGGTGATGATGTTGCCGATCCGCATCCGGTTGTTGCTGGTGTTGTTCTTGCTCAACACCCGGTTCCGCTTCGAGATCGGCTCGAAGGTCACCGGCGGCATGACCTCCGTGCCCCCGACCAGGCCGCTGTGCACCAACGAGCCCAGCCACATCCCGGCGTGGTCGCTGCCGTCACCCACCGGCGGGTAGGTGTGGCCCAACGTCCAGGAGTCGACCAGTTGCCAGTCGTCGGGCGTCTTGGTGGTGTCCCAGACCTTCGTGGTGACGGCCGACAGCCGCTTGGTGGTCCAGAACGTCGGGCCGTAGTTCTCCTTGCAGTCCGCCGCCGCCGCCGTGCACTCCTGGTCCCAGGGAACGTCCTTCCAGTTGCCCCGGTTCGTGCAGTCGACGATGCAGCGGTTCGCGACGTCGAGGACGACCTGGGCCAGCGGCTGGACCGAACGGTCGGTGGTGCCACGGTCCCAGGTGCCGTAGTCGATCCGCCGCAGCGAACCGCCCCGGGTGTAGAGCGCCTTGTTTGTGGACGTGGCGTTCTTGGCGTAGTAGTTGTCCTCTTTCTCGTACCAGTACGACAGCGTGTTGCCACGGGGGTCGACGACGTAGTCGAGGTTCCACCGCCAGGTCTGGTTGCAGAACGACGAGGTGAACGTGCCCGCGTTGCACGGCTCATTCGTGTGGTTGCCGGCGACCGGGACGTTCCACGCGGAGTTCGTGGTGGTGCTCTGCCCCGGCAGGCTGTTGAGGCCGAAGAAGTACTGCATGCCGTCGGGCGTCGTCACCTTCCAGTGTTCGCCGTCGTCATCGCCGTTGGCGGCATTGAGCTTCTTCTCGATCTTCGAGCCGTCCTCGTTGCGGCTGTGCCAGCCCTTGCCGGTCTCGAAGATCAGCTCCCCGCCCCCGCCGTTCAGCGACATGGTGGCGTTGTCCGACCGCCAGCACTGGTCGCCCGTACGGTTGGTGCTGTTGTTCCCGCCGCTCATGTCGTCGGCGCACGGCACGTAGCTGCGCTCGATGTAGCCGGACCAGAGGCTGAAGCCCTCGCCGGCCCAGGACGGCTGACTGTTTGACGCGTCGGACTGTCCGTCGACGGCGTCGGAGGTGTAGGAGAGGCCGAGGCTGGGTGCCGGGCCGCCGATCGCCGGCGGCATCCGCATCGGGTACGACCAGGAGAAGCCACCGGTCGAGGTGCCCGCCGACCAGGTGGCGCTGGCCGCCATCGGCGTGGCGGAGAAGTCACCCTCCGGACCCGAACTACCCGCGGCGAGTGCGACCAGTGTGGACGCCGCCCCGGTGGAACGCGCCGTCGAGGCGCCAGCGGTGACCGGTACCTCGGCGCTGACCGAGCCACCGTCGTTGCGGGACACCAACGGCGTCGCGGCACAGTCGGCCCGCTCCGGGGTGCGCAGTCCACACTCCGGCACCTGGAACAGCCGCAACCGGGATGCCCAGTCGCCGCCGAAGGCGTCCCGGAAGCTCCGGTAGTCCACCGAGACGGTGGCCGCACCCGGCTGACCGGGGGCCGCCGACGAGGTGGTCGCCGAGCCCTGGCCGGCGTCGTCGACCCGCAGCACCAACCCGTCGCGCCACCGCGCCGGCACCGTCGCCCGGTTGAGCAGCTCGACCGAGACCGCAGAGGTCCGGGCACCCGCCGCACCGGCCGCCTTGGTGACCGACACCGGCAGCGCGCCGACCCGTACCGTCGCCGGCGCGGATCGGCCCTGCCCAGCCGGGGCCTTCGCCGGGAGCGTCACTGTCGCCTTGCCCGGCTTCGGCCACACCGGCGCGGCCGGCTTAGCGCTTGGCACCTCCCGGGTGGGCCATGCCTGGCCGTCGGCCGTGGCGCCGTCCTTGTCGAGCTTCTCCCGTTGACCGGTCTGGGGCTTGGGGCTGGTCGGCGCGGCCTGCGCCGGGACCGACAGCCCGGTGACGACGAGCGCCCCACTGAGGATCCCTGCCACGATCGCGTGCATCCGGCTATGCGGCTTATAAGTCATTTTGGCCCGGCTTTTGGGGTAGCGAGTCACCATGCCTCCACTCACGAGGTGTCGTGCTACGGGTAGCTGAGGGGGTACGAGAGCGTCAGTCCTCGGGTGCTTCCACCGACTCCGGTGACTCCGCGTCGAAGAGCGTCTTGACCGCCACGCCGGTCAGCGCCCCCTGATAGAGGCCGAGCTTGTCGATGTCGCCCTGCCAGAGGTCGCCCCAACGCGGCGTCCCGCCCACCGGGGTGAAGCGGGCGGCACCGACGACGAGCGGACCGGTCGCGTTGAAGGCACTGGTGAAGGCGCCGCTGCCGTAGCCCTTGATGCCCTCCTGCTTTCCGTTGACGTAGAGCCGGACCTCGCGCCGGGACGCGTCGTAGACGGCGACCAGATGCGTCCACCTGGCCCGGTCGTCCTCGGTCAGGGCCCGCAACGACATCGGGACCTCCACGGTCTGGCCCGAGATGACGTCGTCGTCGACACCGAAGACGCTGAGACACCACCGGTATTCGGTCGTGCTGCCCACTGTGAAGGCCCGCTGGCCGAGGTAGAAGGCCGACTGTTGACTGCCGGCCTGGCTGACGGCGGTCATGGTGCCCAACGCCTCCGCGTCGGGTCGGACCCAGACCGACACGCTGAAGGACTGATCGGTACGCAGCACACGGCCGTCCTGCCAGACCGGGTTCTGCGGCTCGGCGAGATTGTCCTGTGAGCGCCCGTACTCCACTGTCTGCTGGGCGGGATCCTCGATGCCCTGCCGGTCCAGCGCCAGGAACTTGTCATCGGACAGCGAGCCGAAGTCGACGCCCTGGGTCAGCGCCAGTCGGCGGCCGAACTGGCCGTCCTCCGGCGCGCTGCACAGCGTGGGGTCGGACGACTCCTCGTAGCAGGGCTTGCCGTTGGCGAAGCTCCAGTCACCCACCTTGACCGCCGCGAGCATCCCCGGCTCGTCGAAGCCACCGGAATTCGGGTCCTCGGCGAGCTGACCGGTGAAGTCGTGCGCGACCAGGACCCGGTCATAGACCTGCACGTCGGCCAGGTTGCCCTTGAACCAGTTGATCGAAGAGCCCGCGGCCCACCCGCGACCGACGGTGAAGATGCCGCCCGCGTTCCAGGCCGTAGCGGTCCGGGCGACCTCGCCGGTGAGCGTGCCGTTGACGTACAGCCGGACCTGTCCGGCGGTCTTGTCGTAGACGCCGGCGAGGTGCGTCCACCGACCGACGTCCGCGGCGGTCAGGGCGGTACTGACAGCGGGTCGGCTGGTGCTGGTGGTCAGGTCGGTGTCCTTCATGAGGAACGACCAGCGGGGCGTCGCCGGGGAGCCCTCCAGTCGCGTCCCCAACTGGAACCCCGTGGTGCTGGTGCCCGCCTGCGCGGCGACGACCATGTCGCTAGTGGTCGGGAGCGCCCCCAGTCGCACCCAACCCGCCACGCTGAACGACCTGGTGGTGTCCAACACCGGTCCGGCCGTCGCCAGGGCCGACGAGGTGCCGTTGAACGAGGCGGTCTCACCACGGATCATCCGCAGGTCCCCCGTCCACGAGACGCTCCCCGAGGACAACGGGGTGCGGCCCGACGGCGCGGACTGCTGCATGTCGTCGAGCGCGTCGGCCGCCGTGACGCCGGGGTACGTCTCCAGACCCCAGCGGGCGACAGCCGGCGCCACACGCGCCGCGGTGAACTCCAGCGAGCCATGGCCGACGTTGCCGGCGCCGTCGGTGGCCGAGACGTAGAGGGTGTTCAATCCGTACTTCGGCACCACGAGCGAGACGACCGCCTGCATCACGCGGATCGGGGGGTACGGTGGCACGTTCACAAGGCCGCTGGTCGCCGCGATCGGTGTGGTGGCCGGGCTGACCCAGCCGTACGCGACCTTCGTCACCGTGAGGTCGGTGGACCGGATCGTGAAGGTGGCAGTGCTGCCCGGCACCGTCGATCCGCCGCTCAGCACGGCGGTCACCGGTGGGACCTTGGTGTCCGCCAGGAACGTGCACCAGTCGGACCAGACGCTGGTCTGACTGTAAGGCGCGGGGTCGGTGGCCCTGGCACGAAACGCGTACTTGACGCCCTCGCCGGCCGTGGTCGCGGCAGTGGTCGAGCGCCCTCCGGCGGGGACCGACGCCCCAGCGGGAGCGGCCCGGCGCGGCGTCGAGGCGTCGATCAGACCGTTGGCGGGCACCTGAACCCACTCGTACCCCGTCGTCAACGCCTGCGTGCCGTCGGCGTCCGGGAAGATCGCGGAGAACGTCGGCTTCAGCGTGCCGATGACGAGCGTCGTGTTGGCCGGGCAGGCCACACCCGCGATCTGCAGGTTGTTCGGCTTGCCGGGGATCGAGTCGAAGTCGACCACCAGCTTGGCGTTGCCGGGGAAGAACTTCTTGTACCGGTCGGTGGTGCTCTCGCCCGAGCCGTCGGTGGCGCTACAGGCGCAGAAACCGAAGGTGATGTTGGTGGCGCTGCTCGTCGCGGACGACTGGATCACGCTGGTCACCGCGGACCCGCCGAAGTTGACGGTCATGTCGGGCTGCGGGGAGTCGGAACACCCGGAGCCCTCGTTGGCGTGCGAATTGGCCGAGGACTTCAGGCCGATCAACTTCGGTGCCCACTTGGTGCGCGGCGTCGAGGCGATACCCCCCGAGTGGTACAGGTAGGTCGGGGTGTTGCCACAGGACCAGGAGTGGTCCACCTTCATCTGCACGTACGCCGACTCGATGTGCTTACCCCGCACCGTGGTCAACGGGAAGTCGAAGTAGGACCGGTACAGCTTTCCCGAATCCGGGTCTCGGCCAACCCGGGCGACCGAGGTGTCGGTGTTGTTGCTGTTGTTGTTCGTCGAGTACGCCCAGCGTGACTTGCCGGTGGACCAGGCCGGGTCGATGTAGACCGGAAAGGTGGCGTTCCCCGGTGCGAGCAACGTGGTGTCCGGACGCAGGAGCAGGTCCCCGTCGGCGACCTCGACGACGACTGCGGCGGTTCGTGCCGTGTCACCCGGCGCCGCCGCTGACGACGGCCCACCACCGGAGCCCGACTCCGTCGCTGAGGTCTGCGTCGAGCGGTTGCCCGCCGGCGCGGTAGCGGCACGGGAGTCCCACATGACGGCGTTCTCCGCGGCGGCGAGGACCTCGTCGCCCGCCACTGCGGACAGGTTGCCGTCGCGCCCTCGTACCACCTGCGCGTCGCCACCCAGGTCGAAGCGGAGCTCGCGCAGGCGCGGATCCGCTGCGGCCTCGGGGGTCTTGACCACGAAGACGTGCGTGAAGCCCGTCCGGGTGGCGCGCAGCACGAGGTCCGTGCCCGGCAGCACCTCCGCGTAGGTCGCGGCGTCGCCGGACACCGACGGGCGGGGCAGGCCGCCCGGCCACGACAGGGAGAACGACCTGCCCTGCCGGGACAGGACCACCGCCGCGGCGGCTCCTCCGTCAGAGAAGCGCACGTCCGCGACTGACGCCGCAGGCCGCCAGCCACCCGAATCCTGGATGAGCGTGAGGTCCACGTCAGCCCAGGAGCCGTTGGCCCGGTGCACACGCTGCGGCTGCACCGCCATCTCGGCGGTGAAGTCACCCGACGGATTCGCGAAGACCTGGGTCAGCTCGGTTCGGGCCGACGCCACCTCCACCCGCTGGCCTGAGCGGCGCGCCGCAGCCGCGGCGGACCCCGCGTCGGCCGCCTCGGAGACGCCCACATCCACATGAGCGACCTGACTCAAGATTTGCTGGACGGCCAGGACCTGGCCCCCACCGCCC